>JBGOXV010000141.1:0-4364 GCA_041479325.1 Thermoplasmata archaeon | reverse complement strand
GCCAACCTGAAGAAGATCGCCCACGACGGGGCGATGGCCGCGATGGACCTCTCTGACAGGTCCATCAGGATAGGTAAACAGATCGGGGCCGACGTTACGGAAGCGGAAGGTGTGCTCCAGAAAGCTGCCGAATGCGTCAGAAGCGAGAACCTGATCGATTGCGTGAGCCTCGCCAAGTCCAGCAAGGAAGCCGCCGACGCCGCGATGACCAGGCTGATGAGCGACAGGCTCCAGAACATAGATCAGTTCGTAAAAGGGTACTCCGGGGAGGGGCTTCCAGAAGTGCCCGAGATGATTACCCAGGCAAGGCAATACGTCGCGGCTTACGAGTTCGAAAAGGCCAATGATCTTCTAAAGGAAGTCACTCACTCGATTGAGAACATCGGCGAGGCCGAATGTCAAAGAATCATTGCCGCCGCATCCTCCAAACTCGATTTGCTGCGCTCAATGGGTGGCGAGGTGTCCGATCTCGAGGTAATCCTTGTGCGGGCCAATGAATCGCTATCACAGAAGGTCTACGAGGACGGCACTGCGAGAGGCAGGGAGATAATCGAGCAGGCCAACGAGCAGATCAACAGGCTTGTCCAAGCGGAGTATTCAGCGGTGAAAGACACCCTGGAAGACGCAAGAACCATCGGCATCGATATCGAGGAAGCGAAGGACGCCATCAGGGAGGCCTCGGGGATGCTCGACAGGCAGCAGATGGGAGAGGCCTACGCAATCATCCACCAGACGAAGACGGATCTAATCCAGAGGATCACCCGATACGATGGGATCAAGACGAAGATTCACCACGCAGAGGAGCTCATGTCGGAAGCCGGCAGAACGAAGGCCGACGTGTCGGCAATTTCGCGCTTGCTGGATGCCGCAAAGAACTCATTCTCGACTGGAAGTCTGGACGACGCGGAGGCCAGTCTGGACAAGTGCATCAAGGATGCCGAGAAGAGCCTCGGTATGTACCTCGCTGCGAAATTCATCTTAAGTTCCAAAGAGAACATCGAGCTTGCCGATTCTAACGGCATCGATGTGAGCTCGGCAAAAGAACTTCTCACCAAGGCCAAGGACATGATGAAGGCCAAAGACTACGAAGAGGCCCTTGCATCTGCCAAGAGTTGTGACGAGGAGGCGAGGAGACTCATCCAAACGTCGATCTCGGACAGCATCAAGGAGCTTCAGAGGTTGCTCACGGATGCGAGAAACGTCGGGGTGGACACCACCGGCCCCGAGAAGCTGGCGGAGAAGGCAGCGGAGCTGTCCAAGGAAACCAACTTCGTCGAGGCGTTGCGGTGCATCAATCTCGCTAAGGAGGACATCAACCTCGTGAAGAACCTCAGCTCCCAGGCCGCGGTTGAGATACGCGTCGCGAGGACCAATCTGAAGGATGCTGAGACCTTGGACATGGACGTCGGCCGCGCTCGCGAGTTCCTGGACCAGGCTATCGAGGCGCTGACAAGACATCAGTATGCGATCGCTCTCGAGCTTTCCAAGAAGTCGTCCGAGACCTCCTCGGAGATCACCCGAACCAGGATATGGGGAACGCTCGAGAAGTTCAAAGAGCAGGTCGACAAGGCCGCCTCCGAAGGGGTGCACCAGGGATTGGCAGAGAGGTTCGTGGCCGAGGGCATTGCAGCTTTCAAGGAAGGGCGGTATCAGGATTCCCTCAAGCTCGCCATGAAGTGCGAGATGGAGATGGAACGGGCCGAGCTCCAAAGAGATATCAGTTCCCGTGCAGTCGAAATGGCGAGGAAGAAGCTCACTGACGCCACTGCTGAAGGCATCAGGAATGATAGGCTAGCTGAGCTGGTGGAGAAGGCGACCCGACTGTTCGAGGAGGGGCAGTACGTCGAGGCAATGACCGCCGCCATTGAGAGCGGGGACGAACTCTACTCGATGCGAGAGAGTATTGACAGCTGCAGGATAGAGCTCAGTGCCGCTCGCGAACGGGTCGAGAGACTGAAGAAGGTCAACATCGACACCTCCCAAAGCGAAGAGATAATCGAGATGGCACAGGACTACTTGAGCGCCCATGAGTTCGCCAAGTGCAGGGACGCGCTCAAGAGAGGAACGGCCAAATCGGCCTCCCTATTCGAGAACTCCATCAAGGAAGTGATGGACGAGAACCTCCAGATGATCACGAAGGCCAAATCGATGGGCATCGAGACGAAAGCGTGCGAGGACCTCCTCGAGGTGGCAAACACATCGTTCTCAGAATCGTTATGGGATTTCGCGTCTCAGCAGGCGGCAACTTGCAGGGAGTGCTGCCTGGGGCTCATCTCCAAGAAGATGGCCAACCTGATCGAGGACCTCGAGAAGAAGGTGGAGTCCCTCAAGAGGTACGGGGCTTCGACGAAGATCATCGAAGATCTGCTCCGAGCCGCCAAGAGGGCGACGCAGAATGGCGATACGGCCAGCGCGTTCCAGAGCCTGATGGAGGCCGACAGCAAGGTGCCAGGGATCGAGGATTCTCACAAGAAATACATGGACATATTGATCGCCGCGGAGAGCACCATCGAGAACCTAGGGAAGTATGGGCTCTCGAAGCGCGAACCAGAGAGACTGGTCGCGATGGCAGAGATAGAGAAGGACAACGACTACGATTCCGCCATCGAGCTGCTCGCTGAGGCGCTCGACACTGCAAAGGACCAGATGGAGACCTATTCACCAGACATCAACGGCATGATCGCGTCAGGACCGGGCCTCCAGGAGGCCACGGAAGGGGTCTTGATGCTTACTCTGAAGAACATAGGAAAGGCTCTTGGAAGAGACGTCACGGTCGCGGTTGTCGGAGACTTCCAGGTCTTGGATTCGCCGGTGGTCCCTTCATTGAAGCCCAACAGCGAGATGACCATTGGAGTGAGGCTCATACCAAAGACCAACGGCAGCGTTCCGGTCAAGATCACCATCTCCTCGAAGAGGCAGGTGGATGGCAAGGTCCAGACGATGGAACTCGAAGACTCTGTCAACGTATTCCCGCCGGGGCCATCCTTCAAGCTCGGAAGGTCGACGGAGACCACCAGATGCATCTCATGTCAGGGGAGGATAAAGCCCGGGTTCGACATACTGACATGCAGGTGCGGAGGCCAGCTCCACCTATCCTGCGCCAAGAGGACGAACCTTTGTCCGGTCTGCGGACAGAAGTACGATTTCTAGTTCGAGCCGCCGATCCTGGCCTTTGATATTCTGAGTGCGGGCGTCCGGACGCCGAAAACGTTGCGCACCTCGTCACCGACCATGTCGACTCGCGAGAACATTTCGACAAGATGCACGCCCATCGTAGCCTGCCTCACTGATGGCCCAAGCTCCCCGCGCTCGATTCTGAAGCTCTCCATCATAAGGCCCGAGAACTCACCGGTCGCGAGGTTCGGATAGTCGTATGTGAGTCTCAGATAGACACCGTTCCGGGTCTCCGAGATCATCTCGTCCATGCTGGAATCCCCCTCCCTCACTACCAGGTTCGATGAAGATATCGATGGGGTCCTCCTGAAGCTCCATATCGACCCGCCCCGCGAGGCGTTGCCGGTGCTGGGACGAGAGTCCTTTCCCGCCGCCAGACTGTCGTAGAGATAGGTCTCGAGCTTCCCCCGTCCGATGATGGTCTTCTTGAATGCCCGGACCCCTTCGCCGTCGAACGAGTAGCTTCCGGTGGCCCAATCGAGCGTCGGGTCGTCGTACACTGTGAGCATCTCCGAGCCGATCTTCTTCCCCAGCTGACCGGTCAGATAGCTCCTCTTCCTCTGGACGCTCTCCGCGTTCACGCCGCCTCCTATGGCCATTCCGAACACGAATCCGACCGCGAGAGGATCCATCACTACCGGGTAGTCGCCGGTCTCTAGTTTGGTCCCCTTCAGCCCCTTTATGGCGTGATTCTTTGCGTTCGTGCCTGCACTCTCGATCATTTTCGTGGAAAGCTTCCTGCTCGCGCCGGCATCTACTCCGGAGAACATCTCCGATCCTTCTCTTGCGACAGCTTCAGCGCTCAGCTCGAAGCTCGTCATACTCTGTGAGGAGACGAAACCATTGCTGTTCGCGAGAGCGAAGGTTCCCTCTCCTATGGTTACACCCGCGTTTACGGACGTGACTCTCTTGTCATCTCCAGCGTAGTCCGAAAGTGAGATCGCCATCTCCACGATGTCGTCCGCTTCGAGTTCGGGTATCCTGCGATCGAACAGTCCTGCCACCTTCGCGGGCTTCGTCTTCTCAGGCAGGCCTCTGAAGTCAGAGTCCGGGGTCCCAGCCCTCGCCTGGGCCACTGCGAGCTCCGCGATTTCGCGTATGATCTTGATGTCGTGCCCTGTGCAGAAGGAGAAGCCAGAGCATCCGTTCTTGAACGCCCTTATCCCGACCCCGGGGTCCCTGATCTGGCT
>JBGOXV010000140.1:0-4381 GCA_041479325.1 Thermoplasmata archaeon | reverse complement strand
GCTTCTTCCCACCAATGGAGAACTCGCTGAAGAATGTCCTTGCCTTCCCGGTACGCATCACTTCGAGATACGCCTCTTTCGCTCTCTCGCCTTGAGGACCAGGAGTGAGCTCCGTGAGAGGCTTCCCGATCGCATCCCTGGCCGATATTCCGGTGAGCTCTTCGCACGTTTTGTTCCAATAAGTGCATCTCAAGTCCTTGTCAAGCGCAAGGAACATATCTGTTATGCCGTTAGCAAGCTGTCTGTAACTTGATTCGCCCTCCCTCAGGGCATTCTCCGTCTGTTTGCGTTTTGTGATATCGTCAAAAACCGCCACGAAGTGATCCTTTTCCGGACAGAACACTGAGACTCTCAACCATTGTCCCAGTGACTTGATTTCCATTTCGAAGTTCTCAGGCTGTCCCTTTGACGCGACCCGGCCATAAATCTCGAATAAAATCGGGTCCGCCTTTTCAATCCCTGGAATTGCTTCAGTCACTCGCTTGCCAGTTATGTCGCGAAGTCCAGTCAGCTTCTCGAAGTTGCTGTTGACATTGAGATAGATCCAGTCTACCGGGTGTCCAAGATCATCATACAACATTTGGCAATATGCGACTCCATCCAGCATACCCTCGACTAGCTTGTGATAGCGTTCTTTGCTTTCACGCAGCGCATCCGCCATGCGCTTACGTTCGGTGACGTCGGTATAGGTTATCGCCACTCCATAACCAGCCAGAGGAATAGGCGCGGCGTTGACGTTTATCCAGGTCGCGTGCCCATCCCCCTTGAGGATGCCCATTTCGACATCCGAGACGCGACGGTTCTCCTTCATCGCCCGCACACTCGCGTACTCGCTCGCCGGCATTGGGGATCCATCTGGTCTCACGATGTGCCACTCCCGTCCGTCAATCTGCCTTTTGACCTGATCCTCGCGAGATAGGCCCAGCAATCGTTCCGCTTCCTTGTTGCTCTCAGTTATGTTGCCGCCTTTATCTGCGATGGTCACTCCCAAGGGCAGCGACTCGAAGAGTGTCGTGTATTTCGCAAGACTGACCCTGAGAGCATCCTCCGCCTTCTTGCGCTCGGTGACATCCTCCCCCGAGCTCAAAGTGCCAATGACCTCGCCCCTCTCGTTCTTCAGGAGGGCGTTGGTGAAGGCGATGTATCTCTCCACGCCGCCTCCGCATAACACTGGGATGGGGGGTTGGAACTCGAGCGGCCCAAGGTTCCCTTGCATCAGCCCTTTGAAGACGGTCCTGATCTCATCTCGGAGGCCTTCCGACAGGAAATTCTCGAACCAGGACTTCCCGATGATCTGCTTCTCATCATATCCGAGGATTTCGCAGCCCCTCTTGTTCACTAGCGTTACTTTCCCGTGCTTGTCAAGGGCTAGAAGCATGACTCCTGCGAGACTGAGGTACTGTTGCGCCTTGTCCTTCTCCTGTCGCAACGTCCCCTCCGCCCGCACCTGGTTGGTTATGTCTCTGAAATTGGCAATCCGTCCGACCGCCTCGTCGTTAACGTACATGGGATTGGACACGTAATCGAAGACTCGCCCGTCCTTGAATTCGATGATTGAGCGGTTCTGCAGGTTGAGCTCCTTAAATCCATTGTAGACTGTATTCTTGAACCTATCCGGATCCTTCAACTGGTCCAAGATGGAGTGCATCATCTGGTCCCAGTTCCTCGACTTGATGTCTTGCTCTGGAATTCCCCATATCTCCATGAATCTGTTGTTGTACACGAGCACATTGCCGTCTCGATCAAACCCGAGGATGCCATCTGTCGTGGACTCAAGAGTGGCGCTCAGGAGCTTGTGTGACCTCTGGAGATCAACCATGAGCTCAGCGTGCGCTTTCTCGACTTGAGCGTGTCGTGCCGACCTCTTGATCATGTTCACGAGCTCAGCGAATTCCGATTTCGGGTCTCCGCCTTTCTGCAGATAGAACGACGCCCCGCTATTCAGTGCGTCGATAGCGACATCTTCCCGTCCTCGTCCTGTGAAGAGAATGAAGGGTGTCGCGTTGTCCTCGGATTTGAGCTTCCTCAGGAGTTCGAGGCCGTTCATCTCCGGCATCTGATAGTCCGCGACGATGACGTCATAGTTGTCTGATTTGAGCTTCTCAAGCGCGTCCTTGGCGGATGGAGAAGCTTCAACTTCGATATCTTTGCCTCGCTCCAAGAAGACCTTGGCGACCGCCGTCAGCGCTTCATCGTCGTCGACAAGAAGAACTCTTAAGACCATCGATTCCGCCTTTAACCGCTGGAACGGGTGCTGTTAAAAGAAAGTTCTGCCCTATACTAGTTATCCCTTTGGGCAACGGTCAATGATAACCTGGGTCCGCACCGGATTCAGTCCTTCACAATTGCGTCAAGATCTGATCCATCCCCTTGATCAGGGGTTATCTAGAGCAAATGGTGGACCGAAGGGGATTTGAACCCCTGAGGAGCCAGTAAGTCGCGACTCGAATTCAATCAGCGGGGATTGAGCCCGGGCCTAAACCCCTTTCTTTTCTTCTTTTCGAGTCGGCTTTCGAACATAAGTGACGATGAGTGCGACAATCGCCGCGACCGCTACGCCCCATCCGACGAGTAGAAGCATGTTGTTTGCGGCTCCGTTTTCATTTGGTAGTGGGACGTAGAGGCTCGGGACAGGCTCGACAAGGGGGTAGCGGTCTGTATTGTTAACATCGATGACGAAAGGTCCATCAACGATGCCGTCGCTTCCAGGCTGGTCCTGGTTCGGGCCTGAGAACTGGTCGGGGCTAGTGAAGTAATCCCAGTAGTTCCCACCCCCAGGATAGCCGAGGTCCCAGGTTACGCTCCCATTCTGCACGTTGTAAAGACCCACGTGTGATGGATTCACCACGAACGCATTGTGATAGACGGCGATCCTGTGGCAGGCCGCCAGATGGAGGCCTTCATAGGTGCTCGACGACATGCGATTCTCTCGCACCACTACATCGTATGACAAGTAGGCAGTAATGCCGTATCCGTTGTGACCGAGATAGCAACCTGAGACCGTGATGTTGTTCGACTGCTCGAGGTAAACGCCCGTTGAGAAATCTGTCGCAATAGAGTCGTGGACTGTCCCATTCGACACATGATCGAGGAATATTCCGAAGAAGCCAGATGGTGTGCTGCTGGAGTAAGTCAGTTTTGCGTACCTGATCTCGAAGTATGCGGTCGTGTAGTGGATTGCTATTCCGATTTGCAAGTCTGCGCCAATATTCCATCCCTCGATGATGTACGGGTCGGATGCGGCCCCTGAGCCTCCTGTTACACCATTGGAGGCAATGAAGCCAGCATTTCCTTGTATATCGATGCATGGATGAGTAGTATAGGCCGAGGATTCGTCGGGAATGCTCACTAGGGCGATAATAGATGCAAACAACATCAGGAGTGCTACCGCGAGAGCGTGAAGCTTCGATCTTCGGTCCAGCAGCCTCCAAAGACGATTCATTTTCATTCCCGTCCTATCCTACCCTAATCGAGTTTCCTCCCCTAAGGTCTTCTCCGAGGCGAGGCTCAAACGGATGTCACATTCCCTTGATGCGTGTACGGCTCGTACCAAGGTGTATCATTAAGGACATGGCTAAACCAACCATACAGCTTGCCATCGTGAACCGCAAAGCTCACTTCCATTGCCATCGACCCTCCATGCTCCAGGTTGTTCCACAACAGCCCCATCGTGTAGACAATCCCCTCGCCCAAGGGAACTATTTCGAAAACAATCGTGTCTCCATAGTCAAATGACCCATCGCCGGTAGAGTCCGTGATGTCTATGCTCACATTACCTGACGAGGAGGTCATCAACACTTGATGCACTGTCGCATTGGAACTTCCGCTTAGACGGGTTTGGTTTCCGAAATCCGTCGCCCCCATTCGGTTGTAGCCATTTGAGTAAGCGACCTGCAACAGTATCTTCATACCAGTATAGGGAAAACTCTGAGCCGGCGTCTCGTTTTCAAACACGGTACCTGAATCCTGCGTGTAGATTACCTCGTCGTTCACGAGCTTGAGAGACACCTTCTGCGAGGGGTAGGGCGCTCGGCCGAAATGCGACAACGCAAGCGCCAACCCGGCGGACACAAGCACAAGCGCAACCGCCAGAGTTAGGATAATCGCCGCCGTGCCCTTTGGTTTAGATCCGATATATGAGACGAACTTCCACGTCATGTCGCCATCTCTCCTTCGCCAGTATCGCCATTCCTCCCCTAAGGTCTTTTCCGAGGCGAATAGCCTCTGCGGCACAATAATACGGTTATTTTTATTAAAAAGCAGGAATGGACCGAAGGGGATTTGAACCCCTGACCTCCTGCTTGCAAAGCAGGCGATCTTCCACTGATCTATCGGCCCGTTGGCTGAAAGAATAGTGGCTCATCGAAGATGGTCGTTAAAT
>JBGOXV010000139.1:0-4385 GCA_041479325.1 Thermoplasmata archaeon | reverse complement strand
TTCTCGGAGCTCATGGCGCTCCACGACATCCACATGGACGAGGCGATGAATCTTGCGGAGACCGAAACTGACATCTCCGAGAGGATATCGCAGCTCAAGGGCGCGCAGAGACTGAAGTACTGGAAGGTCGGGGAGTTCATAGTGGCGGCATCCCAGGGCAGCGCCTTCGAGGCCTCCGTGTGCAAGGCCCTGCTCTCGCTAGGCGCTGACATAGCATTCGTCGGTTCGCAGAGAGGCGACGATTTCAGGGTCAGCGCGCGCGCGACCCAGGCCATGGTCAGGAAGGGGATCCATCTGGGCAAGCTGCTTGGGGGAATAGGGGCGGAGACCACCAATGGCGGCGGTGGACATCCCGGCGCAGCAGGCCTGACCGGGGTCGGGGACGTCGAGGCAATTCTCAACATCGCGGCAGAGAGCGCGATGAAGCTTCTCAAGAATATGTGATCATCTGGTCACTGAGAGCGCCTTGATCTTGTCCAGGTTCTTTGGGTTCCTCTCGAAGTGCTCCCGGACGGGCTTCAAGATCGTGGCGAGGGATTCCGAGGCGCCCTTCTTGAGGTCCTGAGGATGCAGCTTCCCGGCGGCATAGGCTTCCTGCAGCTCGTCGTAACTGCGGAAGTCGATCGGACCACCGTACTTCTCAGGCCTATCGATGTGTACGGAACCTAGCCTCGGGAACACGATCAGGCGCATTATCTCTATTACCGGATTTCCTTCAACCTCAGCTGGACAGAATGCGTTCTTGACCTTCTTTGCGATTTCGTCGGGTGAGTCGTGCATGAAGACGGCGCTTCCGGGCGCGCTCTTGGACATCTTCGCATCAACCGGGTCCATCCGCGCCCCGCCCTGAAGGCTCATCAGCAGTGGTGTGTGCAGGGCGATCGGCTTCTTCCAACTGAGCTTCTCGGCGGCGTCCCTCGCGAGCATGTGTGCCCGCCGCTGGTCCATGCCAGCGAGCGCGATGTCGACTCCAAGCTCAAAGATATCTGCAGCTTGCATCGGCGGGTACATGACTTTGGACGCATCAATCTCCGCCTCGTCCTCCGTCCGCCCCATGATCGTCATCGCTCGCTTGATTCTCTGGAGCGAGCTCGCCTTGGCTATCCGGATGAACTTCTCCCAGTAGCTTGCATGGCTGATGAGGTCGCTCGCCCAAACGAACTTGGCAGAATCCTTCACGCCTGCAGCGAGGAAGCACTCCTTGAGGTACTCCCCGCAAGCCCGGATGTTCTCTATCTTCCCTCCGAGCTTGTCGTTGATCAGCGCGTGCCAGTCAGCAAGGAAAATCGTTACCTCGACACCCGCGTCCTGCAAGTCGATGATCTTGGCGGCAGTTATCAGTTGACCGGCATGAACGAACCCGCTCGGCTCGTAGCCGATGTACGCAGTCGGCTTGGGATTGCTCTCGAGAAGGTTCTTCAACTCTTCTGGAGTGACGATCTCCAACGAGTTCCTCGTGATGAGTTCGAACTTCTTGCTGGTGTCCATCGAGGTATCCGGCACCATAAATGGATGCACACAAAAAAGCTTTGGGAAGGAGTTGTCGTGGAAAGCGTTAAAAACCACAGGCGCATTAGCATCGTCTCGCTCGAATCGAGGGGGAGCCGTCTATGTCAGTATCCGCACTTCGCAACGGCAAGATGATTATCAAGGTCTCCGACGTCAAGGACTGTGTTGGAGAGGGTTGCAGAATCTCCGAGGAGTTCTACTACGAACTCGACAAGGAGGTTCGCGAGATGATAGAGGCCGCCGCGAGGAGGGCGAAGAAGAACGGAAGGCGCACGCTGAAGCCCTACGATCTGTGAGCAATCTCAACTCCGCTCATGCACGATGATGCTTTTGGAACGACCCACATGTCAGAGAGAAGATCGAAAGGCGTCAACAGGTCAGATGCGACTTCTCCAGTGGCTGTGTGGAAGGAGAAAGAGTACCTCAACGGGAAGACCGTGGATGCGGGTGTCGTCATTCTTCGGACATCGGGCTGCAGCCATTTCCATCGTGGCGGTTGCTCGATGTGCGGCTACAACGTCGAATCGAGCTGCGACGTCAAGCCTGAGGACTTATCCAAACAGTTCATCGCCGGAGCGCAGAAGCTGGGTCAAGTCGATTTCCTGAAAGTCTACACTTCTGGGTCGTTCCTCGATGAGTCCGAAGTAGGAAAGGAGCAGAGGGAGACGATCCTGAAGCACTGCGAGGACCGAGGCACCAGGCTCCTGTTCGAGTCGCGCCCCGAGTACGTAAACGATGAGACTCTTGGTAGTGTCGTGAGCATTCACGATAACATCGAGATCGCCTTGGGACTTGAAAGCTCCAACGACAGCATCCTCAGATACTCCATCAACAAGGGATTCACATTCAAGGACTACGAGATGGCGGCTGGAATTGCACACTCGCATGGTGCCGACGTCAGGACCTATGTCCTCCTCAAGCCTCCATTCCTCTCAGAGTCGGAAGCGATCGCAGACTCGATGACTACGATGCGCGCAGCTGCGAAGATGAGCGAGATCCTTTCCCTCAACCCTGTGAACGTGCAGAGGGGGACCCTGGTCGAGAAGCTGTGGAAGGGATGGGCCTATAGATCGCCCTGGCTCTGGAGCGTCCTCGAGGTCATCAAGGCCAGCGAGGGATTGTCAGGGAAGATCGTGTGCGACCCAACAGGCGGTGGAAAGGAAAGAGGAGCGCACAACTGCGGCAAGTGCGATGACGTGATCATCGATTCCCTGAAGTCCTATTCGATCACCCAAGATGCGAGCAGACTTGGATGGCCGGAATGCGGCTGCTCGGAGATCTGGAGAAGCGTTCTAGAGCTCGATGATTACGTGATGGGGAGCTGCGACCTACAAAGGTTTTTCAGGATGCAAAGAGCATAACGGACCCAGGGATGTGCGTTGCAAGAGTACGAAGTGCGAAAGGGTCAGTCGGAGAACGTTTCACCCGACAAGCTGAAGGCCACGATGCATGACGTCTTCGGCAATGTCGAGGAGAAGGACGGGAAGCTGGTCGCGAACTTCGGGGCGCTGAAACCGCTGGCGGCATGGGCCTGCAAGAAGAACCTGTGCGTGGACACGAAGATGGATCCGACGGTCCCAGACGATGTCGCGGCGAGCACGATCAAGGCGTACAACACTTTTCTGGAGAGGGTGACTGGATACACGGCCAAGGAGCGGGGGAAGCGCGCCCAGAAGAAAGTGAAAGAGGGCAAGCCCTGAGCGGTCAGTTTTATATACTATTAGCTCATTCAGCGCGTTGCGATACCTGAGGCGGTATCGGCCAGACGCCATCTGGGCAATGCCTAATGGGCAACCCAACACTCGCGCTGAATGAAGTTTTCAGGCGCGAACGAGGCGTCACGGCCGAGGACAAAGGCCTCTCGGACGCTGTGCTCGAAACACTCGAGGACTTACAGCTAGGTCTATCGATTCGAGACGAGGGATAGCTATGCCAGCCACAAGACGTCCAAGAAAAGGCTCAATGGGCTACTCACCCAGGAAGAGAGCGAGCAGCATAACTGCCAGAATCCAAACGTGGCCCGAGGGCGGAGACGGCGCCAAGCTCCAGGGCTTCGCTGGATACAAAGCAGGGATGACCCACGCATTCATCGTGGACTTCCGTGCGAAGAGCACGACCGCCGGACAGGAAATCGTGGTCCCGATCACGGTGCTCGAGGTCCCGCCGATGAAAGTGTGCGCAGTGCGATTCTACCAGGAGACCGCCTACGGCAAGAAGGCCATCGGCGAGGTCTGGTCCAAGAGCATCGATAAGGAACTCGCAAGGAAACTGCCGATCCCGAAGGACTATGACGAGAAGGCGGGTTGGACAGACGCGGAGAAGCTGGAGTACGACGACATCAGAGCTCTCCTCTACACCCAACCAGTGCTCGTGAGCGGCCTGCCGAAGAAGAAGCCCGAGCTGATGGAGATCAGGGTCGGAGGCGGCAAGATGGAGGACCGGCTGAACTACGCAAAGAGCGTGCTGGGCAAATCGGTTACGATCAAAGACTTCACGAAGGAAGGCGAGATGGTCGATGTCTCGTCGATCACCAAGGGGAGAGGGTGGCAAGGTGTCACGAAGAGATGGGGCACGAAGCTGCTCATGCACAAGAACAGCAAGCACAGAAGGCTAATAGGTACCTTAGGAACGAAGCGGCCGAACTATGTCAGGCACACCGTTCCCCAAGGCGGCCAGAGAGGGTTCCACCAGAGGACCGAGCTCAACAAGCGAGTCCTGAAGATAGGTGACAACGGAGAAGATATCACCCCCAAGGGCGGGTTCATCAACTATGGCACCGTGAAGAACAGCTACGTCTTGGTGCACGGTTCCGTGCCGGGCTCGTCGAAGAGGATCGTGAGGCTGAGGGAGCCGGTGAGGCTAACGGGCGTCGTGAA
>JBGOXV010000138.1:0-4408 GCA_041479325.1 Thermoplasmata archaeon | reverse complement strand
CTCAGCCTGGTAGAGCGTCGGACTCATAGGGAGGGTTCTTGACCAGATGCTCCTAGGACATCCGAAGGCCGCGGGTTCGATTCCCGTCCCCGACACCACACTTGCGACATGCTTATTGCAGGATATGCCTTAGCTGGGGTCGAGTCCTATGAGAATCATCATCTACACCGGGAAAGGCGGCGTCGGCAAGACCTCCGTGTCGGCTGCGACCGCGCTCAAGTCCGCAGCGCTCGGGTACAAGACGGTCGTGATAAGCACGGATGCCGCCCACAGCCTCTCGGACTCGCTCGAGGTGCAGCTCACAGGAGACATCACCAAGATCTCTGAGAACCTCGACGGCCTCGAGATAGACATACAGCACGAGCTCGAGACGAAATGGTCCGAGATACAGCAGTTCTTCGCGGACTTCCTTGCGGCCCAAGGCATCGAGTACGTGACAGCGAAGGAGATGGCAATCTTCCCCGGGATGGAGATGATATCCGCCCTCCTGTACGTCTGGGAGTTCAACAGGACGCAGGCCTACGATGTCGTCGTGATGGACACGGCACCCACGGCGGATACCCTCCGGCTCCTGGCCTTCCCTGACATAGCCGACTGGTACTTCGAGCGGACATTCCATGTGATCAAGAACGTGCTGAAGCTGGCACGCGCGACCATCGGGAGAATGGTCAGCACACCCTTGCCTTCAGACAGGTTCCTGGAGGACATCGAGGAGCTCAGGACGAAGATAAGGGCGGTCAGAGAGATCCTTGTCGACCCCAAGGTGACCTCCATCCGACTCGTCGTCAACCCTGAGAAGATGGTGATATCGGAGACACAGCGCGCGTACACCTACCTCTGCCTGTACGGTTACACAGTCGAGAGCATAGTCATCAACAGGATAATCCCAAAGGAGGCTTCCCAATCCTTCCTCGACGAGAAACTGGACGAGCAGAAGAGACACCTTGCGACGATAGACGAGGCGTTCTCGCCCCTGAGGATGTTCCGCGCGGGGCTGATGCCCCGCGAGGTGCTCGGGAAGGCCTCACTCGTGAAACTCGCGGAAGACCTCTTCGGCAAGGAGGATCCCACCCAGGTTTTCTCCCTCGAGTCCCCGATGAAGATCTACGACGAGGACGGCTCCAGTATCCTGTCCGTCAAGCTGCCTTTCCTGATGAACCAGAACGTGGAGCTATATACCCGCGGGGACAATCTCACACTCCAATTAGGCGCATTCAAGAAATCCATCAGCCTGCCTTACGTGATGACCAACAAGAAGGTCCTGAGCGCTGAGTGGGTCGAGGGCTGGCTGAAGATAAAGTTCGAGGGTGAGGCAATTGGCAAAAGACCGGTTAGGAAAAGGGGCAGAGGCGGCAAAAAAGATCGAAAGGCACGCTGAGGCGATCGCGAGCGGGCTCAGCAAGGAGACCATGACGCATTTCGTGAACGCGGGCATGAACTTCGCGGGCGCGGCGAACGCCGCGATGAAGGCGAGGGAGATACCCGAAGAGACAAGGCTGAAGATGCACAAGGCGCAGAAGGAGATGCTCCTTGCCATGAAGAGCGCCATCGAGGTCGTCCTGGCGGAGATCGACAAGGAGATGCCGCCCTCGGAAAAGCATGAGCTGAGGAAGATCGAGGTGAAGAAGAGGACCTCGAAGTGAAACGACTTCCACCTGACATTTCAGCCGGGGTAGATACGCATCTTTTTTAGGTCGCTTTGCTTACTGGACAGCCACTAGAAAGCAGGGGCGAGACTCTATGGTGAAAATGCTGGTACCATATCCCGAGAACTGCACAGGCTGCAGGTTCTGCGAGATGGCTTGCACGATATACCACGACGGAATAATCAACAATGCGGACGCAAGGCTCCAGGTTCACAGGAGGAACGTCAGATTGGACTTCCCCTCGGTGTGCACCCACTGCGTCTCGTGTGGCGACGACTGCTGTGTCAAGCATTGTCCGGTCGACGCGATCAAGCACGAGAACGGGCTGGTCAGGGTCGACGAGGAGCTGTGCACGGCCTGTGGCGCATGCGTCGAGGTCTGCCCGTTCGGGGTGATGCGGATGGAGGAAAAAGCCTTCAACTGCGACCTCTGCGGCGGCGACCCCACATGCGTCAAGTTCTGCCCGACGAAGGCGATCGTGTACGAGGAGCCGAAGCCTGAGCAGTACGAGAAGGTCAAGAAACTCCTTGCCCCGGAGGCGTGAGCATGAAAGGCTACACTGGAAAGATCCTGAAGGTCGATCTCACAACTGGCAAGACGCACGCGAGGACCTTCGATGAGAAGTACGCCAGGAAGTACCTGGGAGGGCAGGGGTTCGCGGTGGAGATAGTCTACCACGGCGTGCCAGAGGGTGCGAACGCTCTCGGCCCCGAGAACGTGCTTGCGATGGCTCCGGGCACTCTCAACGGATTCCCGATCTCGACCGGGGGCAAGACCGCCTTCGCAGCGAAGTCGCCCGCGACAGGGACGCTCGCGGAGAGCATAATGGGCGGCTCGATCGGGATGGAGCTGCGGCACGCTGGATACGATGCTCTTGAGATCGTCGGCAAGGCGGACTCCCCATCATACATATTCATCGAGGACGACAAGGTCGAGGTCAACGACGCTGCCGACCTCTGGGGAAAGGACACAAGGGTGGTCCCCGAGACGCTCAAGAGACTCCACGGCTGGGACGTGAAGGTCGCCTGCATCGGCGTCGCTGGGGAGAAGCTCTCGAAGATCGCCTGCATAGACTGCGACGACCGACAAGCAGGGAGAGCCGGCCTGGGCGCGGTCATGGGCTCCAAGAACCTGAAGGCGATAGTCATCAGGGGTACGAGGGACCTTGTCCCAGCAGACCCGACGAAGCTGCTGGAGATCGCATACCGATATCAGAAGATCTACGAGGCGGCTCCATCGTTCATCGAGGATACTAAGTACGGCACAGGCGAGTTCCTGGGCTGGGTCAACAAGGAGAAGGGCGTCTTCCCGACGAGGAACTGGCAGGAGAGCGTCTTCGCGGAGAGGGAGAAGATCGACCCGTACTGGTGGGCCCCGAGATATGTCACGAAGAACAAGGCCTGCTTCTCCTGCACGAAGCCGTGCGGCAAGCTGTTCGAGGTGAAGAGCGGCAAGTTCGCAGGCGTCGCCATTGACGGGATAGAGTACGAGACACTGTACTCGCTCGGAAGTGCGTGCGGCAACTCGGATGTCGAATCCGTTGCTAGATCGAATGAGCTCTGCGACCTGCTGGGGATGGATACGATCTCAGCCGGAGTCACCGTCGGTTTCGCGATGGAGCTGATGCAGAGAGGCATCATCACCGAGAAGGAGACCGGGTTCAGACTGACCTTCGACAACGCGTCTGATGCGGTGCCCCGGATGATCGAGATGATGGGCAACCGGCGGGGTTTCGGAGATATCCTGGCAGACGGCGTAAAGGTCGCCGCCCAGAGGATCGGGAAGGGCTCCGAGAGGTACGCGATCCACACGAAGGGGCTCGAGCCGCCCGCATACGACGTCCGAGGGATGAAGGGACACGGACTCGCGTACATGACCTCGACGAGAGGCGCGTGCCATCTCAGAGCGGGATTCTACGCGCCTGAGCTCGTGGGCAAGTTCTGGAAGTGGGAGGGCATAGACCGGTTCTCGACTGCGAACAAGGGGTTCATGGTCTCGCAGACTGAGAACTTCATGTGCGTATACGACTCCATCGGGCTGTGCAAGTTCTCGAGAGGGTTCTACCTCATCGCCAAGCTGCCCGAGCTGCTCACGGCAATCACGGGCATGGAGTTCACCGAGGACGAGCTGCTCAGGATCGGCGAGAGGGTCCACAACATGAAGGGGGCCTTCAACGCGAGAGAGGGCGTGACGAGGAAGGACTGGCTATTGCCCCCGAGGATCCTGCAGGACCCAATCGTGGACGGACCGTCTAAGGGCCACAAGATCTCCGTCGAGGAGATGAACCTGATGCTCGACGATTACATGAAGGCCCGAGGTTGGACGAGCGACGGTGTCCCAACGGCCGAGAAGTTGAGCGAGCTCGAGATAGACTGAGCTCACAGTCAAACCCGAGAAAACCACTTCGCTGTCTTTTCCGCAGCGCGCTCACATCATCTTGAGCGTTTCCGCGATCTCGTCCAGCTTCTTGACCGCAAGGTTGACATCGCCCTTCTTGCCGATGACGGTGACCAGGAGCGCCTTCCTTCCGGCGCCTACCAGTACCATCTTCGCGTCCTCGCTGTCCACTATCACGTGGACGGGCGTGCCGATCCGGAGCTCCGAGTGAGCAGTGGAGGCCGCTCCCAACAGTGTCGCGCACATTATCGCGAAAGTCTCCATCGACACTCCCTCTGGGAGGTCGGCTGCGATGACCAATCCGTCCCTGCTGATGACCGCAGACGCTATAGCGCCGCAAGCCGACCTCAGGGACCTAAGAGCGG
>JBGOXV010000137.1:0-4470 GCA_041479325.1 Thermoplasmata archaeon | reverse complement strand
GGATCCGTTCCGGCGAAGAGCGAGCTGACAACCTTGGACGACGCGACCGTGGCTATGACCGCCCCGGTCACCGCGAGGCTGAGCGACTGTCCGGTCGTCCTCATGGTCGCCACCATGCCTGAGGCCACGCCCAGCTGACTCCTCTCCACGCAACCCATGATCGCGTTCGTGTTCGGGGAGGAGAAGAGCCCCATGCCGGCCCCCAGAATCACGAGATAGATCGCTACGGCGGGGATGGACGATGTCAAGGTGAGGGTGCTGAGGAGAAGCAGACCGATAGTGACGCACACCATTCCGCCGGTGCTCAGTATCCTCGAGCCAACCCTGTCGGAAGCCCACCCGCTGATCGGCGCGAGCAAGGCCATCGTTATTGGCATGCTGATGAGAATGGCCCCGGTCTCCAGGGGAGACCGCCCGAGCACCCTCTGGATGTAGAAGGACATGATGAAGCTGGCACCAAAGAATGCCGTGTAATTCAACAGAGCCGCAATGTTTGCAGCCGCGAACAATCGGTTGTGGGCGATGAGTGACAAGTCGATCATCGCCTCCGACCCCTTCCTCATCTCTGAGAAGATGAATAGCGCGAAAGAGACCAGTGCCAGCGCCATCAGGCCGATGATGGGCAGCGAGGTCCATCCAGCGGACTCCCCGACTGTCATGGCGACAAGGAGACTGATGAGCCCCACGGCGAAGGTCAGCATGCCCGGGATGTCGAAGGGCTCCTTCACTCTCTTTGGAACGCTCTCCTTGAGCCTCCAGAGGGCAAGCGCGATGACCATCAACCCGATCGGTATGTTAACCCAGAAGACCGACCTCCATCCAAACGCGTAGGTTAATGCACCCCCGAGGGATGGTCCGACAGCTCCCCCGACATACACTGACATGATGTTTATTCCAATCGCTTTTCCTCGTTCCTTGCTGGGGAACACGTCGACGACTATCGCCGTGGCTGTCGCGGCTATGCATGCGCATCCCACTCCCTGTAGAATCCTGAAAATGATGATCTCGGCCCCGTTCTGGGCGATACTGCAAAGGAACGAGCCAAAGATGAATATGGCGAAGCCTGAAATGAATATCGGTCTCCTGCCACGGCTATCCGATAGCCTTCCGATGATCAGCAGGGACACGGCCAGAGTGACCAGGTAAGCGGCGGGAACCCAGATTACCGACACGTAATCCATCCCAAGGCTCTTCGTCATCGATGGAAGTGCCACTCCGACGATCGAGCCATCCAGAGGTGCCATCATCGCACCGACCGAAGTGATGAGGAGCACGAACCATTTGTACGATTTGTCGTCAGCCATTTTCTCCCTTCTGTTCATTGCTGGTCGTTCTCGAGGGTTCGTGGTTTGGGGCCGTCCTGAATGTGGGGATTGGCGGCGAATGGATTATTGTAAGTCCCACCTGAGCCTGCTGCGCAGAAGCTACATTCTTCGTCATATTGAGCCAAGAGTGCCTCCACCATGGCGACGCGGGCAGCCGGTCTAATGATTTGGTAAGTAATTTCCTGCCCAGTCATAAACGTTCTGCAGCCATTCGTTCAGGGCGGTTTTGTCGCTTCGGGCGATGCATGTAGTCCATGAAGTAAAGTACAGAACCAGCGTTGTTTCGGAGGATGTCTGTTCGATCCCCCATCTTCTACCTCGATGGTCCTCTTGCCCCTGAGGTCATGTTCCTGATGGAGGACTTTAGGCTCGCCACGAACCGGGCGATCAGGGCAGGGCTTCAAGCGGGCGTGACCTCTAGAAATGCCTTGGGCAAGCTGGCTTACAAGGACTCTCGGAAAGAGTATCCGGGTCTCTATTCACAACATCATGCATCCGCTATTGCGGTGGCCGCGGACATCCTCAAGAACCATCGCAGAAGATTGAAAAGGTTGAGGACGGGGAGGGCGGCTCGCCCGCCTTACGTCAAGCAGCTGATGATGAAAACGGTGAACCAGGCGTACAAGCTCGATCGGAAAATGGGTATCATCGACCTCCCGGTCAGGGCAGGTCTTCATGTTAGGCTCAAGCTGATCGTCAGCCAATATCATCGGCGCTATCTAGATGATGATGCCTATTCGCTGGGGTCGCTCACCCTCCTGCCCGACAGAATCGCCATAGCATTCAGGAGAATCTCGCCCAAGCCTTATGCCCCCAAGTCCATACTCTCACTCGACACGAACGAGAGGAGCCTTGACGGGGTGTTCATAAGGGAAGATTCTGGTGCCCCAGTCAGGGCCGAGTTCCCCGATATCGCCATCATCCAGCAACGGCATCACGACAGGCGCAAGAAGCTTCAGAAGAAAAAGGCCCATGACCGAAGAATCACGAAAGTCCTTTGCAGGCAGGAAGGCAAGCGCGAGCATAGCAGGGTCGAGTACAGACTGCACCAAGTGGCCAACACCATTCTATCATTTGCCAAGAACCAAGAATCCGCGATCGTGCTTGAGGATTTGAGGGGGATTAGATACAAGAAGGGCAAGGACATGAATCGACGGCTCTCCATGTGGCCACGGAGGAAGCTTCACAGGATCATCGAGTACAAAGCAGAGGATATGGGGATACCGGTCGTCAAAGTTGATCCAAGCTACAGCAGCAGAAAGTGCCCGATATGTGGGAGCTTGCAACATTCCCGAATGGGCACTGAGTTCAAGTGCGAGTGCGGCTGGCATCTGGACAGACACATCAACGCCAGCATCAATCTGCTGCAAACAGCCAGCTCGAAAGGGCTGGCGGGGGGTCTACGGTTCGACCCCGGCGCATTCCGGCATGACGCGATGATGATCCTATACGAGCCAGCGATGGCCGCACGGTCTGAGCCGAACGGGATGAGTGGAGAGTTAGAGGTGGTGGTGCCATAATGGGCTTCCCACCCGGCTCTTTACAGAACCGGACTAAACTATTTACCAGAGTTCGACTTCGACGAGTAGCATGGTCGAAGCTCGCTCATCGAACGGCCCTATCATAGATGTTCGCAATCTCGTCAAAGTATATGGGAGTAGCCGGCAGCAGAAAGTGCTCGCGGTGGACGACGTGAGCTTCTCAGTGGCCGAGGGCGAGTTCTTCGGGTTCCTTGGTCCGAATGCTGCAGGGAAGAGTACGACCATCAAGATCATAACAACGCTCCTCGCGAAGACGAGCGGCAAGGTCACAGTTGCCGGTCACGATGTTGTCCGAGAGGGGGCAGCCATCCGGCGGCTCATCGGATACACGGGCCAGTCCGTTGGCGTCGACGGTGATTTGACTGGCCGCGAGAACCTCAGTTTCATCGGGCGGCTCTATCACATGCCGGGCGAGCTCTTGCATGACCGCGTGGAAGAGCTCCTCTCCGTCTTGCAGCTGACCGACTCCGCGGATCGCAGGGCAAACACGTACTCCGGTGGCATGCGGCGTCGCCTCGACCTCGGCGCGGGACTCGTTAACCACCCGCAGCTTCTGTTCCTCGACGAACCCACGACAGGCCTCGATCCTCAGACGCGGAACGCCGTTTGGGAGTATCTGCGCCAGCTCCACAAAGATGAGGGCACGACGATCTTCCTCACGACGCAGTACATGGAGGAGGCCGACAGACTCTGCCAGCACCTGGCGATCATCGACTACGGTAAGATTGTGGCCGAGGGTTCTCCCGAAAAGCTCAAGGCCGCCATCGGGGCCGATGTCGTCACCATCCGGCTCGCGCGTGATGACCGGTTCGACGAGAACCAGAAGCGCGCGCTTTCAGTGATTGAGAAGGCGAAGGGCGTGACTCGGGTCACGACCTTCGACGAAGGAGTGAGTGCCCAGGCAGACAACGCGGGCGCAACGCTCCTCGAGATCATGCGGCTCTTGGACGCTCAGAGGATTCCGGTCCAGCAGATCGCTCTTTCCCACCCGACCCTCGACGAGGTCTTCTTGGAGCACACGGGGCGCGCGATGCGAGCCGAAGAAGTGAAACCAGTATCCAGGATGGGTCCCGGCTTCAGGAGGCGGTGAGTGTGCAGAACGAAGCAACCTATAGGCGAAAGGCGAAGAAGGCCGACACCGAGACCGTGGGCGGGATGAGCTACGAGATCATGTGGGTCGCCTGGAGAGGTTTCAAAAAGCTCACGCGCAACCCGTTCATCCTGTTCTTCAGCCTCTTCATGCCCCTTATCTGGTTGGTCATGTTCAGCTCCACATTCGGCAACGTTTTCAGCTCCGCCACTGGTGGCCCTCAGCTGCCCTATGACTACGTTGCCGTGCTTCTTCCAGGGATCACGGTCATGACGGCGATCCAAAGCGCTGCCCAGTCAGGTTTCGGTATGGTGGCCGATATCGATTCTGGTTTCATGGACAAGTTCTTCGTCGCGCCGATGCGCCGCAGCAGTGTGCTGTTGGGGAAGTTGCTCTCTGACGGTATGCGGATGGCAGGACAGGCGGCCATCGTTCTTGGCGTTGCTTACCTTCTCAAGATCGGCGCTGGCTGGCGAATACCATTTGCGACGGGCATCCCCGGGGCTCTGCTCAT
>JBGOXV010000136.1:0-4532 GCA_041479325.1 Thermoplasmata archaeon | reverse complement strand
TCGCGTTGAGGTTTATCTTCGCCCCGAAGTCGCTCGTTGCGACGATGTTCTGCACCTCGATCTTCGGGTCCTTCTTGATCGCGACGCCCGCGGCTTCGACCTGCTTGGCGACCTTGCCAATGGCGATCTTCACCTGCTCGAGACTCTTCCCGCCTGTGCACACGGCCTTCCCGCTCCTGAAGAGAAGGGTTGCCGTCTTCGGTTCCTTGAGCCGATAGATCAGCCCTGGAAACTGCTCAGGTTCGTATTCCGCACCATCAAGTGCGAGCGCAATCGCCTGAAGATCTAGCTCCGCCCCTAGAGACGTTGACGCGACAACATTCTCAATCTTTATTACTGCCATAGTAACTCCACCGGCGTTAGGGTATTTAAATGGGTATTTAAATAGATGCCCTTATTCGGTCGGGAATCGGTTGACTGCCGGTGTCTGACGCTCTTCCTGCCCTTCCCACGAGCGCTGGCTCATTGGTTTGTGAATCGCCATGATGGAGGAGGAGGCCAACAGGTCACCATCCCATCGACCGTTATCAGGACCTTTCGGTCAGTAGGCTCGAGGAAGGCATATCGTTATCTTTTCCCACGCGTCTTCGGGAGACGGAGGCATCGACAATGGTTGATGAGAAGAAGGAGACTGCGGCAGAAAAGAAGATATCATTGGGCGAAGTGAAGAAAGCGATCGCTACATCCCTGGGGGCGGCCTTTGGGATAGTCATCGGTTTCTTGTGGTACACAGTCGTCACTGGTGGATTGCAGGTGGCCGGCGTGAAGACGTCCTTGGCTGATATCAACCTGAACAACTGGGTCGTCTACATGATAACCTCTGTCGTGTTGACAGTCGTGCTGGTGGTCATGATCGTCCTGATCAGCCGCTGGGGCAACAAGTAGCGACATTCAGCTCGACGGAGTCGCGAGCAATCGAAAGATCATCCAGCGCATTCGACCAGCGTGAGCAGCAATTCACGCCGTTTCGATTGGATCGCACTACCGCGTGTGAAGCCGCTCAGAAAGTCACAGAGGTTTTACCTCTATGTGGAATTCCACATTCTTCTTCCTGAGCCGCTCCAAGAAGCTCTCGGTAGGCAACTGCTCGGGGATGACGAACCCTTTCTCTATGACCTCGCCGTCGATGAACATCTCAGCAGCGATGGCGCCACCTGTCCCAACATAGTACGAACCAGCGTTGGTGTTGTACAACTCATATGCTTTCTCGTGGGACATCATCGTCCACATCTTCGCCTTGGTCCGTCTGCCTCCCTTCTCGCCGATCACTTCCACGACGAAACCAGTATGTCCCTTGACCCTGTCGGAGAAATCCGCAGGGCTGGGCATCATCGCGGCAACGACGTCCAACGGACGGACCTCGACGCCTCTCACGTTGACCGGATTCTTGCTCAACATGCCCATCTTCCGAAGAGTGATCGCCGCGCTCGCGAACCCATCGTCGATGCCGATGTTGAAAGATGCGTTCTTCAGAGTCTTGATGGCCATCGGCATGAAGTACGTCTCGTCGTGATTCGTCTTGTATACAGGAAGGCGGCCCAGGGGAGCCGGGAATTCGAACACCTGCCTGGCGCTCATGGGCGGGATGAACTCGATCCTCCCGTTCCTGAAGACGGCTGCTGGAACGCTCGTCTCATCGAGAAGGTCCACTGGGGACCAGAGGGAAAAGAAGTTCAGCCCCTCGACGGCACCGGTGTCACCGTCATAGACGTTCGCCTCGTCGGCCCGGTCGAGTCTGCCAGCGGCGTGTCGAGCGAAGACATCGGAGATTCCGGGCTCCTCGCCCATCCCGACCATGGCGGCAATGCCCGCATCCTTGCACATCCTTGAGAGCCTGTCGAATTCCGGACCAGTGCTGTCCATCGGCATCCCGAAATCGAGGTAGTTGACCCTTAACTTCACCGCGACCTCCAACGGGATCATGTTCAACCTCCAGGGCATGGTCGCGATGACGAGATCACTACCCTTCAGGAGAGCGCCAAGAGCCTTCGGGTCAGTCCCGTCGACCTTTTGGACCCTGACCCTGTCATTGCCCAGGCGAGCCACGAGGGCCTCGGCAGCGTTCGTCCGCGAATCTGCCAGGACGAGCTCGTCGACCTTCGGATTCCTTGCGAGATGTTCGGCACAAACCAATCCACAGACCCCGCATCCTACTTCCACGACCCGCATCACGCACCACCTCTCTCAGAACCTCGTGAATCTAACTGCCTGCTGACATCGGGTAAACGGCTACGAACAGCAGGATGAACACCAGGAAGATTCTCCATGCTTGCACGGGCATCGGATAATCCCCCGATGCTATTACATCTTTCCGCAAGCCCACGAAGACATGCTTCGTGGAGACACATCTCGCTCTCTGCGACGATCATCTGGATGGCCGACGAGTACGGCAGAAAATTCGCCGATTGCACCCCCGATCCCATGGGTCTGCCCTATCCCACAGTTTGCTCGTACCATGTTAATGTGTAGCATCGGTACATGGTTCCAGAATGGGGTCCTTGATAAACGCCTGCATTGGGTCAAGACGTGATTCTTCTCTATCTCCTAAGAATGGGGATCTTTTGCGCACTTGTTCCTGTGTTAGGAGCAAAACAATATGGAAAAGGAATTCAGCGTAAAGCTGCAGAACAAATCAGGGGAATTGGCACGGGTGACTGAGGCCCTCGAGAAGGACGGCGTGAACATACGCACAATCTCGACCGAGCCCCATGCCGGCGTTGTGAGATTCGTCACCTCCGACCCCGAGAAGAGCAGGCAAAGCTTCAGCCGATCAGGCCTGGAATTCTCGGAAAGGAACCTGTTGGTTGCCAAGCTCCAGGACACGCCTGGAGAGCTCGCCCGAGTATCGAGGGCGCTCGCCAAGGAAGGCATCAACATTGATGCCGCGTACATGCTCGACAAGGACTCGAGGCATGTGCACGTGGCCCTGGCTGTGAGCGACGAGGACAAGGCAAGGCACGTACTGAAGCTGTGATTCCGCAGTCACCTTGCCGACAAAACCCTTTAACTCATCTTTCTTGGACGAACGAACAGGATTCTCGATTCCCTCGTTCTCTCTAGACTAAGCGGGCCCCTCCGACAGAATGACCAGCTTGAGCTACTGACGAGCGCCTCCAACTGGTGGTCCTAGCGGTCCCCGAGGACCGGGCTGATTTGGAGGCGGCCATTCAGGGGGAGGACCCTGTTGACCGTGACCGGACTGCGCCGGCGGAGCTGACTGCACGGGAACCTTCCCGCCACGCCTTCTCAGGAGCAGGAGCATGATGACTACGGCGGCAACCATGATCACCGCGATCGTGCCGACCATGACAGCAACACTCTGGGTTCTGGCACTCCCGCCGCTTGAGGAGTAGCTCCTAAGGCTCACCGTCATGCTGCCGGAGTTGTTGGTGTAAGACATCTTGACATAGAAATGCGCCTTGTCCGAGTAGTACAGGTAGAATGGCGTGCTTCCTGAGGAGCCCCCGACTTCGATTTTGGAACAGGAGAATGTTCCCGCTGGGACAGTGACACGAACACCTGTCTTGACGATCTTGAAAGTCGACAAGACGTGCTCCGTGGTGAGGGGGTATGTATCGTTTCGTCCCACACCATTGACCCACTGGGTTGTGCGCAAGGAGCTGTTGCTTGTCCAACTCGAACCGGATTTCGTGTCGTGGTTCCCCGCGTAGAAATCAAAAGCCGGAGAAATCCCGCTTATGCGTTCCAATGAATAATGAGTCTGGTTCCCAGATCCTGGGATTCCAATGGACATGTTCATCCCCATGTGAAAGCTTTGAATGTCGAAGGTAGGCCGGTCGAAATTAGTTGTGACGTTGATACTGATAACCCCAACAGTAATACCAAGAGCCCGAATCGGAGCAGACAAGTTCAGCTTCCCAATCAGGGTCTCCCTTTGACTTCCTCCAATGCACGAGCACTCTGGAAAAAGGGTCATGTTGTCTACAATCGCTAGTCTGACAATGCCGCTGACATTCAAGCTTGGGAAACCGATGAGACTAGTATCGTTCAGAGTCGCCCCCGCATCGTTCAGGTCCGCATTGAAATCGTACTCCCAGTAGTCCCCGACCCCGATAGTCGACTTCGCACTGACGGCTCCCAAACTCGGCAAGACCATTCCGAGCGCGAGAAGAACCACGACCCACGGCGTCGCCCTCAAGCAAGATCCCCCATTATGACGAAATATCGATTGTACGCTATATCATACTATCATTTTCGCCACTGTCACATGGTCTACGGACGTCCAGGCGTCTGGATTTCCATGAGCCAGGATGAGAAAAGACCTTATGCCGACCGAGGGATATTGCTGTAGGTGAGGACTTGGTTACGTGTCCGAAATGTGGTATTCAGCTTCCCGAAGGAGCCCGATTCTGTAGTTCCTGTGCGACTCCAATCGCGCCGTCCGTTTCTCAGGCACAGGGAACACAGGCCTATCGGCAGACCCCGAACACACTGATCTGGTACCAGAACTTCTATCGGATTAGGAAGAAGATCATGGCAATCGTAACCCAGTATTGGATAGAGGACCAGGA
>JBGOXV010000135.1:0-4567 GCA_041479325.1 Thermoplasmata archaeon | reverse complement strand
GTCCCCGTCGACGAGGAACATGTTGGAGCCTGCGATGTGCCCGGCCTCCAGCATCTTCACGCGCGGATCGGAGCATGCTTCGATGGATTTCTTCCTTCTAGCCTCGACGAAATCCCGCGTGATGGGAGAACAGATTGCGGCCAGTCGCTTGAAGGATGTCGGCAGGTGGTCCATGTGCGCGTGAGAGATCATGCTGACATCGTCCACTTGGACCCTCTTGGGATCGAACCTGAACCTGCATCCGCCCATTTCCAGCAAGATGCCGTTGCCCAGCTGAATCATCTGATGTTACCTTCGCGAATCGAGGAGACGGGCACAGCTGTATTTATCATCTTATGCTGACATTCTCTGTGATGTGGGCATGTTCAAAGTGTACGACCTCAAAACAACTCTTCCCAACAACTATGTTGCCAATGGATTCTCGTTGGATAAGAAGTAGATGTAGGAGGTGATGCAATGGTATACTATGTATTCGTCGCGGCTACGGCAGTCATCGCGTTTGTGGCTGTGGCACTCTTCATCCTGAGAGCAGAGGAAGTCCGCGCTGAAATGAATAATAAGAGGGACAGACTGATGATAGCCTACCTAGCTCTGGCCATTGTTTTCCTCTTCGCGTTCACGATCTTCTTCGCAGAATTCGCAGGCCCCGAGATTTCGGCGCCCATCAATGCTGGTCTGGTCCTATTGCTCGGTCTCGCGATGGTCTATGAAATCTATCTAGTTCTTCGTTCTGGAGACCCTGCCGAGAGCCAGCAGAACTAGCAGGATTCGTTGTGTCATCCCTTTGACTGTGGCTGTGACCTCTGACCTAACTCAACCTGTACTGCTGCTGAAATCATCTTATGCGCTCGAGCGAAAATGCTCCGATCATCAGTGCCTTGGTCGTGTGCTTGTACTCTACCCAATCCCTCGTCTGTGCTTCGCCGATCCCTTGGATGCTGAGAAGGGTCTTCTGCTTGTCCGTCTTGAACTGGACCGAACCCGTCATGAGGTGCTGCACCGACTCGAGTTGCTGCTCGGTGTGCATGCCCCTTTCAATCGCGAACAGAGAGACCGCCTTGGCCTGCTTGACCTTGGCAGCGATCGTCTGGACGAACTGGAATGCTTCCTTCTCGTTCGACTGGGTCATGCTGAGTGAGAGCGACATGTAAGCGAGGCGGAAGTACGGCTGCTTCTGCCTTTGGAAGTCTCTGACGAACTTGTCGAGCGCGCTCGTGATGCCGTTGAAGTCCCCTGGGCCTGCCACCCTGATCACGCTCGGGTCGCTGCCGGCCTGCGGGTCCTGGACTCCAGACGCATCTATCCAACGGACCATGCCAAGCTGCTGCAGCTCCATGAACGTCGGGAGGATCGGTGCGATCTCCTTTGATATCTCTGAGGGCGGATGGGATGTGGTAACCACGATCGCTGGCACGCCCTTCCTCAACCCTTCTGCAAGGAAGAGCAACATCCCAACCTCCTTTCCTATGAACGGTGGACCGACGAATAGCACAGTCGAGCCGAAGGGCATTCCGCCCAAGAGGAGATCGTCCAGCCGCTCGATCCCGGTCTTGACCTTCTCCTCGGCATACTCTGCCTCGACCGCCTCCTCCCTCCCCTCGATGTCCTCGGCTAGGTGGACGCGGAGAGACTTCTCCTTCTTCTCTAGGTCCTTTTCGCGCTGATAGAGCCGAGACTTCATCTCCTGCTCGTGCTCCATCAATCTCTTCTCGCGGTAGTCGATGGTCTTGGCGCGTTCGTTCTCCTCCGGGACCGCGGTCTCCGCCCTGACCTCCTCCACCTCGTCTACGCTCTCGAGGATATCGCGCTCCATCGCCTTGAGCTCCGCATGGCGCAGCCCGACCTCGGCCTCCTGGGCATGGAGGTCCTTTTCCTTCTCCAAGAGCGAGCGCAACCGGGTGTTCATGCGATCCTTCTCGGCCGTGAGCCCATCGTTGAGCTCCTTGATCTTCTGCTCCCTCTTCTCGAGGGCTGCCATCTTCCTCGTGATCTCCTCTTCGCGCGTTTCGATCGTGGACTGCCTCGTGCGCGTATTGACTGCAAACTCCTGATACTGCTTCTCCTTGCTGCTGAAGGCCGCCTTCGACCTTGAGACCTCCTCCAGCTGTGAGTTCAACCCCTCGGCTGCGGCCCTCAGGTTGGCTTCTTTCTCCGCCAACTCCTGCTCACGGGCCAGCATGACGCCTTCCTTGTCGACGAGCTCGTTCATCTGCTTGTCTGCCCTCGTTATCAGCCTTGCAGCGCGCTCCGACTTCTGGCGGATGTCGTCCTCGACAGCCTTGAGTGAGATCTCTTTCTGAGCGAGTGTCTGCTGCTTCGCCAGGAGCTGCTGCTCGAGGTTCTTCGCGGTGGGCTGGTCGGCGCGAGCCTCGCCAATCTTTTCCTTGATAAGACCCGCTTCCAGACCCTTCAGGTCCAGCTCGGTCTCCCTCATCCCCAATTGCTTCTCCCTTTCGGAGAGCTCAGCCTGGAGATCGTCCAGTTCCTTACTCATCGTGGTCAGGGAGGCCTCGCTTGCCTCGACCTCTGCGACTCGGTTCTTGATGTCGCGATCCTTTGACTGAGCATCGAGTAGCAATCTGGCGGCATCTCTCTCGCGGGCGGCGATTGCGCCTTCCTTCGCCGCGAGTGCCTTCGACATCTTGATGAGCTCGCTGCTCTGCGCGTCGAGCTCGGCCTGTCTCATGCCGAACATGTCACGCTGGTTCTCTATCTCACTCACCTGCTTGGCCAGCTTCTGCCTCTCGTCCTTCACTTGCTGCAGGCGCGTCTCGATCTCGGACTCGCTCGCCGTGGTCTGGCTCTTCCGCTCATCGATCGAGGCGAGCTCTTCCTGGAGTCTCTTCTCATAGACTTCGAGGTCAGATTCCCTGGATCTGAACGCATCCTCCCTGTAGGTCAGCGCCTTCCACTTCTTCTCGAACTCGACGAGCTGCTCCTTCAGCTTTCCGTCGCTAGCCCTCAGCACCTCCCGCTGTTGCACCGTGGTGGAGCTCGCGATTATGTGCAGCATGGAGCCGCTCAGTTGAACTGCTACAGCGCTACCGAGAAAGGCCATTGATAGTGTGCTTGCGAGCACGACGTATGGTCCGCCTAGAGGGTCGAACCTGAAGAAAACTGGAAAGAGCAATAGGACTGGAGGAAAGAGCGCCGAGACGATGCTTATCGTCCTGCGTCGGCTGTTCCCCTCCCAGGTCATCGCGAGCGAGACCAGCGTGAGGCTGATTCCCAGCAGCGACGCCGAATATAGCCAATTTGGTCGTCCGAGTGTCATGTAGCCGAGCTCGTCGAGGACTATCAGCGCGATGAGCAACGAGGGCACCACGAATGCGGCTATGCCCAATATGAAATGCGCATCTCTTCTGTCCGTGAGATACGGCTCCCATTTTGCCATGAGCGCCACGACGGCGACCACGACTCCTGCGACCAGAGGGATCATCCATTTCAGGACAGTGAGGAATGCCGGGCCGTTGCGAAGGAAATCCCAGTTGACCAGGCCGTACGCGATAAGTGCGGTCAGGGCTAGTGCGAGGCCGCACGCGATGCCTATGATGTGCGCGAGCCTGCCCATATCGAGCTGTAGGATCGCGGCCCTGCGCGATCTCTTGACCTCGGAGGACTCGACCTGCTCGACGTAGCTTCTTCGAGATTGCGACGGCGATGGTGCATGATATCTCTTCGGCGGAGCCCGGGGAGCCATCCTCAATCCCTTCCAGATATAATCCGACGGTCGACTGGACCGTCTAGTGAAAAGCACCCTAAGTGTACTTAAGCATTGACTCCTAATTTCCACTGAAAGACTTCATCTGGTGGCTGACCAGCTGATGCCTGGCTTTTATCGGGAATACTAGTTTCACCACACCCTCCCCCTAATCGGTTTAACTCCAGCATTGCGGATGGAGCGGCGCTGGTGACACGGCTTGCACATTCAAAGGACGGATGCTCTCGAAAAACCGCTCGTGCAGATACTGGACGAGCAGCTGGCCCGGGAGAGGACTTTGCGGTCCACGGTGCAGGCATTTGACGATCTCACGGGCGGCCTGCACTCGTCACAGGTCACGCTATTCGACAGCGACAACGGCTACGTTTCCAGCATCCTGCACATGCTCTGCATCCAAGCGGTGTCTCAGTTCGACGAGGAGGTCGTGTGGATCGATGGGGGCAACGCGATCGATCCATACGCCATCAGCTCGATGTGCAAGCGGCTCAGGCTGGACAAGAAGGAGATACTCTCGCGCGTGAACGTCTCGAGGGCGTTCACGGCTTACCAGCTCGTCACGCTCATCGACGAGAAGCTCGAGGAGCAGGTGGAGAGGAGCGCTCCATCGGCCGTGATCGTGTCCTCGATAACGGACCTGTTCCTGGACAAGGACATGAAGTGGATGGAATCGCACCAGCTCCTCAGGAGATGCCTCGAGGACATCTCCAGGGTGACGAAGGAGCACGAGACCATCACCGTGCTCACGGACCGCACTCAATATCAGCTCCGCCCGAGCCCGAAGCTCTCGACGCTGCTGTACGAGCATGCGGACCAGATAGTCCAGATGCGCACGAAGAGGGACGGGGT
>JBGOXV010000134.1:0-4573 GCA_041479325.1 Thermoplasmata archaeon | reverse complement strand
CGCGGCGGCTGCTCTTGTTAACCTGAACTCCGTGATCGTGGCGCTCCATGCGACTCGCTCAACGCAGAACATGCTCGCCGGTCTCGGCATAGGATTCCCGGACCACTCGTCCGAGATGCTCAGCTATTACCCCAACTTCGCTTTCGCAAGTCAGGGCTGGCTGAACCTCGAGCAGTCGTACTGGGCGGCGCACGGCTCGGTCTGAGGCCGGTGCTTGCCAAACCCTTTCCGCTTCTTTTCCATTCAAACCTACTTCTCGAGCTTGGGAGAAACCTCGGGCATGGCTGCCGGTACCACGTCGATGGGAGCATGGTCTGGCGCGCGGCTCGACGCGAGAGAGGTTCTTAATCCATGCGCGACGATTTGGACATAGCCGACGATCAGGTCGCCACCGTGACCTGAACGAGAGGGGATCAGAGTGTCAGGGAAACTAAGGGATGTGAAATCCAGACTTAGAGAAGTCTGTCTCAAGAAGGGAGCCGTCGTTTTCGGAGTTGCTTCAGCCGCTGATGTTGACTCTCTCCCCAGGATTAGAATGGGGCCAACGATGAAGTTTTTGTTTGAAACGAAGCTCAACTACACGAAGAAGCCAACAGAGGTGATGCCCGATGCCAAGAGCGTGGTCGTTTTCGGAATACTGTCAACGGACGATTCCTGCGAGCTCGGGGTCCGCTTGGAGGACGGAGGATACGATTGGCCGGGGTACTATCCTCTAAATTGGATACGCCGCGACGCTGCGCGGATGCTCGAAGAAGAGGGTTATAGAGTCGTCTATCCATATGAGGCGTCCGCGCCGGATTCCTATAAGCGAGTCTTCCGGCTGGCTGGGATAGGGGCATTCGGCAAGAATTCGCTCATACTCTCGCCCAAGTACGGTACTTGGCTCAGATTCAGCTACTTGTTGACAGATGCCGAACTTGAACCCGACAAACCGTTCGAGGAGGATCTCTGCAAGGATTGCATGCGATGCATCAAAGCATGCCCCGTCGGGGCCCTGAAACCACATGTCGTGAATCCCGAGCGCTGCCTTGTCGGGGTGCACTGCCGGCCGCCGATACCGAAGCGCCTGCAGCCCGTGATTGACCAGCACGAACCTCAGTTGACGCCCGTGACTCACGTCATGTGCACGAGATGCCAGATCGTCTGCCCGTACACATCCCCTTCGCGCCGCAGGAATGTGATTCGCCGAGAGCGAAGGCCGCCCTGCTAACGAAGGACCATGCACTCAAGCTTAGGCGCAACTCCCTTCTCTTTTCACATCTGGCTCTCCGCAGGGAAAGACATTAAGGGAGGAAAGCCGATTCGAGCCGGGGGGATTGGTTGCCCATCGTCGACCCGTCAGATGATGTTGTCACTGTCCTTGGCGCCCCGGAGATCCCAGGACTATCATTCCGCAGATTTCGAGGTGAAGCCGACTTCAAGACCCTGGCCGAGGTCATCCAGCGGAGCAGGGATGCGGATCTCTACGAACTTGTGGAGACCCCGGGAGATATTGCCGATGATTTCAACCACCTCCAGAATTGCGACCCCCGTCGGGACATGCTTTTCGTCGAGATTAATGGAGCTACCGTAGGATTCTGTAAATGCGAATGGCATGACAGGCCTGGCGGTATGCGGACATACGAGCATGTCGCATATCTAGTTCCCGAGTGGAGAGGAGCGGGTCTACGCCATTTGATGCTGCGCGAGAACGAGAGGCGAATTAGAGAGATTGCGAAAGGACATCCGCGCGGATACACCAAGTTCTTCGAAGTCGGAACTAACTTCGCGGAGAACCACTGGAAGTCGCTCCTCGAGGAAGAGGGTTATCGAGTGTTCCGACACAGCCTTATGATGGTTCGACCGAACCTGGAAGATATTCCCAACCTTCCTATGCCCGGAGGTCTAGAGGTCCGGCCCGTCAAACCTGAGCATCATCACATAATACTCAAGGCCGCTGAGGAGGCTTTCCGAGACGAGCCCAACTTTACTGAGGAGCTTTGGACCGAAGAAGGGTTAAAACGTTTCTCCGAATATCCAGGGTTCAGGCCCGAGATCTGGCAAGTGGCATGGGATGGCGATGAGGTTGCCGGAGCAGTCGTGAATTTCATAGATCTTGAGGAGAACAAGAAGTTCAACCGCAACTGGGGATACGCTATGGCCATCTTCGTGAGGCGGCCGTACCGAAATCGCGGTTTGGCCAGTGCACTCATCGCACTCAGCTTTGGAGTATTGAAGAGGGAGGGAGTTGGAGAGGCGGCTTTGGGGGTGGATTCTGAGAATCCCTCAGGAGCCCGTCGGTTGTATGAGAGGATGGGATTTCGTCTCTTCGCACAATACGCCCGTTATCAGAAGCCTTTGGACTAGAATGGTCGAATGAGAAAAGCCGATGGAGGAACAGCTTCTCGCGAAAGAAGTCAATCCGCTTCATCAGGACGGCAAACGGAAGATCTGAACGAAGATCATCATGTGATCCCGAACCATTACTGGCTTGTGCTAAATGTCCGACGCCCTGAATATGGTCCGAAATACGGTGGCAGTTGGAGCCAGAAGCGACACCTGCTGGTATGAAATGAAAACAGAAAGAGAAAGGGTTTGACAGAGGCCATCTCTGTGGGTGACAGGCTACGGGGCCCTGCATTAGATCGCAGGTACCTCGTTCAAAGCTGCATTCGCCTGGATCAACCCCGAGCCAGTCGCGTTTGTTCCCCACGAGTAGTTGTACCAACCCATTGTTGGGGTTAGATCGAATATGTCCATCGATCCAGCCGGTATGCCTAGAGCAGTGGATTTCAGAATCGATTCGATCTGTCCCTGGTCCAACGTCGGGTTCTTCTCGAGCATCTGCGCGGCGACGGCTGTCACGTGTGGCGTGGCCATGCTCGTTCCGCCCAGGTAGTAGAAGTTGCCGGGGTTCTTGCCATGGTACCATCCAAGTCCCGAGCTCCACCATGGGAGATGAGAGAAGCCTGGGACTCCCGGGAACGGTCCTCTGACCCAGGTTCCTGGTGCCAGGACGTCAAGCTGCTGGTCAGCCAGCTGTCGGCTGCTCCAAGGCGGGATGTAGACTTGACTGGCCAGGGCTGATGGATTCTCTGTGACGTCATTGAACCCGTAGGTTGGGTCCTGGAGCCACCAGAGTCTGTAACGGGGTGGCGGCGGCACAGGATCAGTGCCGGGCGCGTACCATTCGTACTTCCATCCGCTAGCGCCAACCGATATGACTTGCGGGTAGGCGCCTGGGTAGCCCATGCCAGAGTCTCCCTCGTTTCCTGCTGCTGCCACAACGATAACGCCGTTGGCTATTGCGTAATCGATTGCATCAGACATCACAGTTGAGGGTGTCGGACCCCCTAGGCTCATGGTGATGACCATTGGGCTGTATCCTGCGATCTTTAGGTCGGTAGCGTATCTTATGCCTGCTGCCACCGCGCGATCCGTGCCCATGACAAACTTCTGGTCAGTGTAGTTGACTGGGTCAGTCTTCGATTTTCCAATCGAGTAGTCCGCCAAGACCTTGACAGGTATGATTGTCACGTCCGGAGCTATTCCCTTCACGAACAACGGACTCAGCGGAAATCCTGCTGCAGCGTCTGCTGGGGCATAGTAATTGTAGCCGATTATTGTGCTCGTCACGTGCGTGCCGTGAGTGGAGCCAGTGTCTCCAATCCAGCTGATCTCGTACACTTTACCGCTTTCCGTGAATGTCTGCGTCTGCGAGTTCCATACTATGTTCTCTTTGAAGCCCTTTCCAAGGTTGGTCGCTATGTGATCCGCCGGGAAGTAGTCCTTCCAGTTGGGCGCTAGACCTGTGTCCAGAACGGCCACATACACGCCCTTTCCCGTGTATCCCGTGATGTCGCTGTTTATCATGTCGGCGTCCCACGTACCGCGGGCTGCCAGTGAGATCTTCGGAGCTGCACTCACATGGAGGCTTACCAATGGGACGATCAACACCATGGCGCACATCGCGACTAAAACCAGTTTCACAATCCCTCGTTTTCCAGTATTTGTGTTTATTGTCCTCCCCCCTAAGCTGAGTCAGTCATCTGAATGACGATATTTAAGAATTAGCGCTAGCTGACAGGGACTGCATCATGGTTCGCTCCGGCCAGCGAGGCACAGCTACCATCCCACGGCAGCGGATTGTCGAACCCGACAACCTAGGCGGGGATCGTTGTTGTGGCATCAGCCGTGGTCATCGTGCTGCTTATCCTCTTCATGAAGTCAAGAGCGAACCGCTGATGTCGGACGGGCGAGCCCGGAGCAAAGCCAGACGAGATGTTGTGCGTGCCTTACTGTTCAGCTTGAGCTTTCGTCTCGTCTGTCGCCTTCCCGAAACCGCACTTCTGGCAGAACATCGTCCCAGGAACCCATATCGCCCCGCAGCTCGGGCACTTGCGCTTCTGGAATCCGCAGTACGTGCATTGCGGTTCCTCATCCCGCAGTTCCCTGCCGCAGTTTGGGCACTCCGCAACCGGAGGCGGCATTGATCTCTTGGGGACGCCTGCATCGATCAAACCTGTGCCTTTGCAGAGACTGCAAATATCATACCCGTTCGGATTCGGAATGTTGCCGACGCCGTTACAGGCAT
>JBGOXV010000133.1:0-4597 GCA_041479325.1 Thermoplasmata archaeon | reverse complement strand
GTGAAGGTATCGACCCCCAACGACGTCGAGATGGTCTCGGTCGGAAGCTACTATGCAGGGGCGCACATCGTCCACCTGGACGGCGGCTATGGAGGGACGGGTGCCGCACCCGAGATCGCGAAGAAGAACATAGCAATGCCCATCGAGTACGCGATACCGAAGGTCCACAAGTTCCTGGTCAACGAGGGCATCCGGGATGAGGTCACGCTCATCGCGAGCGGCGGACTCAGGACGGCGATGGATGTCGCTAAGTCGATAGCCCTGGGCGCGGACGGCGCCGTCATAGGCACGGCCGACCTGGTCGCGCTGGGATGCGTCCGCTGCGGGAACTGCGAGAGCGGGCGCGGATGCCCGAGAGGCATCGCGACCACTGATCCGATGCTTGACAAGCTGATCGATTCCGATTGGGGAGCGAAGAGGATAACCAACCTCTACGGCGCGTGGCGATTGCAGTGGTGCGAACTGTTGGCTCGGTTCGATATGGATGACATCTCACAGCTGAGAGGCCGCATGGATCTGCTGAGGCATGCGGACAAACCGGCGAAGGAGGTGGGGAAGTGAAGCACGACGCGATCTCTTTGATCGAATCCAGGAAATGGATGGCCTCGCTTGTGAGAGAAGAGGCCACACACGCTCAAGAGGCCGAGGGGGGCTGCGGCGTTGTTGGCATCGCGAGCTCGGTGGCCCTCTCGGGCAGGCACATACTTCGGCCGCTTATTCAGATGCACAACAGGGGCAACGGCAAGGGCGGAGGCATCGCGGCGGTCGGGCTCGACCCAGAACAAATGGGCGTCACAGAAAGGATCCTCCGGGAAGACTACCTCATCCAGGTGGCGTACCTGAAGCCAGAGGTCCGTGAGGCTCTTGAGGACGAGTTCATCAAGCCGATGTACAAGGTCGAGAAGAAGTACAAAGTCGAGACCTCCGCTGACAAGGCGTTCCTGAAGTCGCTGGAGGTCGAGCCCCCAGAGGTATGGCGCTATTTCTGCAGGGCGAAGAAAGACCCGTTGGACGATTTCATCAAGAAGGGCGGTCTGGAGAAGATGGATCCCCGCAGGGCCGAGGACGAGTTCGTCTATCAGACCAGCTTCAAGGTCAACAAGAAGTACTACGCTACCTCAGACATGTCCGCGTTCGTCATGTCCCACGGAAGGAACATGATCGTGATGAAGATCGTGGGCTACGCGGAGGAGGTCATCAAGCTCTACAAGCTCGAGGACTTGACCGCGCACGTGTGGATAGGGCACCAGAGGTATCCGACCAAGGGGCGCGTGTGGCACCCAGGAGGAGCCCACCCGTTCGTCGGCTTGGATGAGGCGCTCGTCCACAACGGCGATTTCGCGAACTACCATTCGGTCACGGAGTACCTTGCCCAGAGGAACATCGTCCCGCTCTTCCTCACGGACACGGAGGTCTCGGTGCTGTTGTTCGACCTGCTGAACCGGACCTACGGCTATCCGCTCGAGTACATCATCGAGGCTCTGGCCCCGACTACGGAAAGGGACTTCACTCTTCTGCCGGAAGACAAGCGAAAGGTCTATCGCGCCATCCAGGAGACCCATATCCACGGCTCTCCGGACGGGCCTTGGTTCTTCATCATCGGGAGGAACTGCTACTACGACAACAAGTTCCAGTTGATGGGCATAACCGACACCTCGATGCTCAGGCCTCAGGTCTTCGCCCTCGTGGATGGCAAAGTCCAGCTTGGCCTGATAGCATCCGAGAAGCAGGCGATCGACGCGGCCCTCAGCAGCATCTCGTCCGAATTCCCATCGGTGCCAGTCTATGCCGATTCGTATTGGAACGCGAGGGGCGGGAGCCATACGGATGGAGGAGCGTTCATCTTCAGTCTCCACCCCGAGGAGCAGACGAAGGACGGGTTCAGACTGATATGCACCAACAAGTTCGGCACTCCAGTCACCGCCCCTTCGGATGATTGGGACTGGAAGGAGGACGTCGCGCTCTCAGAGACCCTTCCGGCAAAGCCCAAGGCGGACGCGTTCGGAAAGGACCTGGTCGCGAGGAGAGACCCGCGGGCGGCCTTCGAGCTACTTCTGGATAAGCTAAAGGACCTTTCAGGGGCGGAGCTCAACAACCTATTCTCGTACATCGCCCAGCAATCCACGAAGAGCGATACCGCGATGGACGATGCCGTGGACTTTTTCACCAAGGTGATCGATTCGAGGTACGCGTCGGGCAAGTTCAGACGGAGCAGGCTGATGCAGAAGGCCAACGAGGCGCTGGCGAAGACGCTCAGGTCCGCACAGAGGATTGAGAGGAAGGAGCCTTCGTTGTACTCGCTCGTGAACAAGGATGACACGGACAAGATGCGCGCATCCCCTTCTCCCTATTCCAAGCTCGTCATCGACTGCCGTGATTTCCCGATGGAGGGAGAGGCGGGAGTATCCTTCCTGGTGAAATCGGCGAGGGAGCTGGGATGGAACCGGGTGCTCCTGATAGACGCGCACGGACAGAGGTTCATCGGGTCCGGCCTCGGCCCGAGATCGAAGGGGCTCAGAATCGACGTGTACGGAAGTCCGGGGGACTACCTGGGCTCAGGCCTTGACGGCGCGGAGGTCGTCGTCCACGCAAATGGCCAGGACCAGCTCGGGCAGATCCTGAGCAACGGCAGGCTCGTGGTGTATGGGGATGTGGGCCAAACCTTCCTCTACGGTGCGAAAGGAGGCGAGGCGTATGTCCTGGGGAACGCCGCTGGACGTCCTCTCATCAATGCGGTCGGGAAACCGAAAGTCGTGATCAACGGGACTTGCCTGGACTACTTGGCCGAGTCATTCATGGCCGGGAACCCGCTGTTCGGAGGAGGCTTCGTTGTGCTGAACGGGATGACTTTCGATTCCAAGGGCAGACCGATGATATTGCCCTCTCCCTATCCGGGCGGGAACCTGTTCTCCCTCGCTTCCGGGGGTGCCATCTACATCCGCGACCCGAAGAAGCAGGTCGGCGAGGACCAGCTCAACGGTGGCAGGATATCCAGGCTGACCGGGGCGGACTGGAAGCTCATCTACCCGCACCTGAAGGAGAACGAGCGGTTGTTCGGGATCCCGGTCGAAAACTTCTTGTTGAAGGTGGATGGAGTGACCAAGTCTCCCGAGGAGATATATCGGAAGATCGAGGCAGCGCCCACCGTGACGCTTGCCGGGGCACAGCAGCAGCTTCCGGACACGGGCTCATAGTCATCTCCTTATTGGTTTTGAAACATCTTCAATGCGGAGTTGAAATCTTCATACAGCTTGCGGAAACGGTATCTTTTCGTGGCCTCGATTCGCCAATCGTACCCTTCTTAATCATACTCTCGGCAACCTTAAATAGAATCTGGGAAATGCAGCGAGCGCAAGCGCCACGGCCTCGTTCCAAATTCCTCTGCCAGCCTTTCTGGCCGAGGGCGGGAAGGGTGTCAAAATGTACGAGATAGTGAAATCAGAGAAGCTCACGCCTGATGTCATAAAACTGGAGATCAGCGCGCCTCACATCGCGAAGAAGGCGAGGGCGGGCATGTTCATCATGGTGACACCAACTGAGCACGGCGAGAGAATCCCACTAACGATGGCGGACTTCTCGCCTGAGAAGGGAACAATCACGATTGCAGCTCTTGAGGTCGGCAAGACCACGAAGCAGCTTGGCAGAATGAAGGCCGGGGACAAGGTCTTCAGCCTCGTGGGTCCCCTGGGGCTGCCCACACATCTGCAGAACTACGGCAGTGTTGTGAGCATCGGTGGTGGAATCGGCCTCGCTCTGATGTACCCGGTCGTGCGGGCGTTCAAGCAGGCAGGCAATCACACGATTAACATCATAGGCGCGAGGAACGAGAAGCTCCTGATGTACGAGAAGGAGATCCAGGCCGTGAGCGACGAGTTCTACGTCTGCACCGATGATGGGTCGAAGGGTCACCACGGGTTCGTGAGCGACATCCTGAAGAAGTTCATCGCCGAGAACAAGAAGGTCGACCTCGTGTACGCGGTCGGTCCGATAATCATGATGAAGGTCATCGCGAACATCACGAGGCCGCACAACATTCACACAGTCGTCAGCCTCAACCCGATAATGGTCGACGGAACTGGAATGTGCGGCTCGTGCAGGGTCATCATTGACGGCCAGACGAAGTTCGGCTGCGTAGACGGGCCCGAGTTCGACGGGCACAAGGTGGACTTCGAGAACCTGACGGCAAGGAACAAGAGGTACATCCCCGAGGAACAGCTCTCCCTCAAGAGATTCCAGGAGGCGAAGTGAATGGCCGATGAGGAGAAGAAGCCCAAGAAGATCGTTCCTAAGAAGTACCCGATGCCCGAGCAGGACCCGAAGGAACGAGTCAAGAATTTCAACGAGGTTCCTCTGGGACAGGATGAGCAGACCGCAATCGCCGAGGCGCAGAGATGCCTCCAGTGCAAGCGAAGCCCGAACAGGAAGATATGCATGGAGGGCTGCCCGGTCGAGATAGAGATACCGAGCTTCATCAAGAAGGTCCAGGAAGGCAACTTCGAGGAAGCCGTCAAGATCCTCAGACAGAAGCAGAGCCTGCCAGCCGTTTGCGGCAGGGTCTGCCCATACGAGAACCAGTGCGAGGGGAACTGCATAGTGG
>JBGOXV010000132.1:0-4604 GCA_041479325.1 Thermoplasmata archaeon | reverse complement strand
TACAAGCTCTTCGAATCGAGCCTCTCCCAGGGCAATCCCGGTCTTTGCGTCACGAGACAGTTCCCCGAGAAAGTCAAGGAGGCGTTCGAGCTCAAGGAGACGAGGATTCTGTGGCTCTCGCACACTCCGGGAAAGGACCATCACAACCCGACGAGCATCGGTACACTTGCGACAGTCATCTCATCCTTCATCGAGCGATACAAGAAGTGCGTGGTCCTGATCGACGGGCTCGAATACCTGGTCATCAACAACGGATTCCAGCAGGTGCTCAGGTTCGCCGAGCACATCAACGAGCAGGTCATGCAGAGCAAGTCCACTGTCCTCATACCCATCAGCCCGAGCGCGTTCAGCGAGCAGGAGCTGGCCTTGCTCGAGAGGAATGTGGAAGTCATAGAGCAGCCCACCATGAGCATCCAGCTCGAGAAGGACTTCTCGTCGCTGATCGACCAGTACAGATGAGCAGGCTCCAGCCACTCTTGTGGCTTTATGGCGCCAAGGTTTTAGGACTAAGGATGTAATCCGGGCGCATGCACAAGACCCCTCTCCACGAAGCCCACATCGCGCTCGGAGCGAAGATGGTCTGGTTCGAGGGATGGGACATGCCCGTCCAGTACACTACCATAATCGACGAGCACTTGGCGGTTAGGAATCATGCGGGAGCGTTCGATGTGTCCCACATGGGGGCTTTCGTCATTCGCGGGAAGGATTCGGGTTCCCGCATCAATCACCTGAGCACGAATGATGTCGCGAGCGCCCCGCTGGGCAAGTGCGTCTACACCCACATGATGAACGACGATGGGAAGATTCTCGATGACACGATCATCACGGTCCTTGGAAAGGACGAGTTCTTCATGGTGCCAAACGCCGGGACCGTGCAGAAGATGAGGAAATGGATCGAGGAGCATCTTCGCGGTCAGGAGCTGAAGGACGAATCCCTGGAGCTCGCCAAGATCGCGGTGCAAGGACCGGCTGCGAAGGATGTCCTGGGACAGCTGACCTCGTTCGATCTATCGGACCTGAAATGGTTCTGGGGTAGCTTCCTCAGCCTGGACAAAGTCCCCTCTGACAGCCGACAATCATCCACCGTCCTCATGAAGGGAAGGATCATGCAAAATGGCGCGGGTGGCGGAACGCCCGCATTCGTCTCGAGGACCGGGTACACGGGCGAGGATGGATTCGAGATCTTCTGCGAGAACGCAGATGCGGTCCGGATATGGGATGCGATCCTCGAGCGGGGAAATTCGTTCGGCCTCAAGCCCATCGGGCTTGGTGCGAGGGACACGCTCAGATTGGAGAAGGCATTGCTCCTCTCGGGCACGGACTTCGACGGGAACCAAAGCTCCCTACAGACCGGGCCCCAATGGGTCATCAACTGGAATCACGACTTCATCGGAAAGGAGACCGTGGTCGCGCAGAAGGCCTCGGGCAACTATGACAAGCTCGTCTGCATGATGTGCGAGGGCAGGGGGATACCCAGGCACGGATACGCGATAAAACTAGGAGGTGACAAGCTCGGCACAGTCACCAGCGGAACGATGTCGCCCATGCTCAGGAAGGGCATAGCGATGGGCTACGTCCCATCATCCATGTCCAAGCAAGGGACCAGGGTCGAGATCGAGGTCAGAGAGACCATCGTCCCGGCAGAGATAGTGAAACCACCGTTCGTGAAGTGATTGAATTGAAGGAATACTTGGAAGAGATGCTGAGGATACCCGGAGTGTCGGGGTACGAGGACGACATCAGGAACTACATCAGAGGGAAGATCGAGGACAAGGGCCTCAAGGCCGTCGAAGACAACCTGGGGAACCTCAGGGTCGAGCTCGGCGATGCGGGCCCCCTGGTGATCTTCGTGGCCCACATGGACGAGCTGGGGCTCATCGTCACCAAGCTCGAGTCGGACGGGTCGCTGAGGATCAGGAAAGTGGGAAGGATAGACGACCGCACCCTAGTGGGCAGAGTGGTCGAGATCAAGACCAAGAAAGGCATCGTGTCAGGCGTCATCGGGATCAAGCCTCCGCACCTGATGACCGACCGGGAAGAGGAGAAGAAGGTCGTGAGGTGGCAGGATCTCAGGGTCGACGTCGGGACCAGGAGCAGGAAGGACACAGAGAGGCTCGGCGTCAAGGTACTCGACCCGATGGTGCTCAAGAAGGATATCACCTACATCACAAAGGACCTCATCTGTGCAAGAGGCATCGACGACAGAGGAGGATGCGCGATCCTGCTGGACGCGCTGGAGCAACTGAAGGACAGGAAGCTACCGATCAGGGTGACGCTGGTGTGGAGCGTTCAGGAGGAGATCGGCCTCAGGGGTGCAAGGGCGGCCGCATTCAACCTCAGGCCTGACTACGTCTTTGCCGTGGACACGATGACGACGACAGATGCGCCCATGACTGAGGAGATCTATGAGAAGGTCCTGGTGGGCGGTGGCCCCGCCCTGAGGATGTTCGACAATGTCGCTATCGCGTCTCCGAAGCTCAGGGAGCTGGTCGAGCAGGTCGCGAGGGCCGCGAAGCTCCCGTTGCAGTACGGGACCGGTGGCGGTTCCACTGACGGAGCCGCGATGCAAGACACGGGATGCCTGATGATGCCCCTCGGCATCGTGATGAGATACACGCACTCTCCCACTGAGGTCGCGAGCATATCCGACATGGAGAACATGGTCAAGCTGGTTGTCAAGATAGCAGACAGGTTGGCGAAGGACCACAAGAGATGGTGAGTGCCCTGGGCAACGCGGCGGAGACGCTCCGGGAGCTCGTGATGCTGAAGAGCTCTGTGGAGGACGACACAAAGCCGATCGTCGATTACGTGTCCAACAGGCTCAAGAGAATCGGCCTTGAACCCAGGTATCACAACAAAGCAGGTCGACCAGCCATCATCGCGCAGTCTGGCAAGGCGGGCGTCCTTCTTTCCGGCCACCTCGACACCGTTCCCCACGGAGGTGGTTGGGGTCACGAGGATGGAGAGACGGTCAAAGGGAAGATGTACGGAAGGGGGGCCTGCGACATGAAGGGCGGATGCGCGGCGGTATTGGTGGCGGCGGAGTCTCTCGTGGCGGCCGATGTGCCGTTCTCGGTATGCTTCACGACGGATGAGGAGACCGGCATGAAGGGGGCGGAGGCGGCCGCAAAGGATGTTGCCATGCGGACGGCCTCGGCGATCCTTGTCGCGGAGCCGACTGGCTTCGACATCGTTGTGAAAGAGAAAGGGTTATTGCAGTTCTCCTTGAAGACTAGTGGCGTGTCCGCGCACGCGAGCATGCCGGGGCTTGGCGAGAACGCCATAACGAAGATGACCACGCTGCTCTGCAAGCTCGAGGACCTGACGAAGGTGCCTCACGACCCACTCGCGAGCTTGACGATGTGCATAGACATGATCAGGGGCGGGACGCAGATCAACGTCATCCCAAGCGATTGCGTGGCGGAGATCGACACCAGGTATCCGGCCAACATGACCTCCGAGTCAGTGCTTGGACTTGTAAGGAAGAGGATAGGGAAGAGTGGCTACGAGCTCAAAATCCTCCATCAGCTCGACCCGGTCGAGACCGATCCTGACCTGCAAGCAGTGAGGACCTTGAAAGAGGTCGTGGGAAGCAGAGCCAAGACCATCACGGTCCCCTACGCGACGGAGATGGTCATGTTTAAGGGATACGGGAATCCCACCATCGTGTGCGGGCCTGGTGATCCCACAGTGTGCCACTGTGACAACGAGCATGTCGACGTTTCCGAGGTGACCAGGGCCGTGGAGATCTATGTCAAGTTCTGCACGAGGATGGCTGCCCGGGGAAAGGGCTGAAGCGCAGTCCCGAAGCGCCCCTTACGACCTCGTCGCCATGATCACGGATAGACGCGAGCAACCGTCCTCGGGTATGGAATCGAATCTCTTATGTGGTCCAGCTTGCAGACCCATGTGACTATCCGTTCCAGTCCGAGACCGAAACCTGAATGCGGTACGGAACCGTACTTCCTCAGGTCGAGATACCACTTGTAATTCTCTATGCTCTCGCCCTTTTCCCTGAGCCGCTCGAGCATCAGGTCGTTGTCAGTTTCTCTCTCGCTGCCACCAACGATCTCCCCATATCCCTCTGGAGCGAGCAGGTCGCTATTCTTGTAGGTCCTTGTGTCCTCCGGGTTCTCCTTCATGTAGAACGGCTTGAGCTCCTTCGGATAGTTGACGACAAACATGGGGATCAATCGATCCTGCGTAAGCGCGCGCTCCTCGATGGCACCGAGGTCGCTGCCCCAAGAGACATCGAGACCCTTCTTTTGAAGGGTCTCCATCGCCTCCTGGTAGTTCATCCGTTCGAACGGAGGCTCGACCTTCTTGAGGGTCGAGATATCTCTCTTCATGAATGTGAGCTCCTCAGGGCATTCCTTGACTGCGTTCTGCACCATCGAGGAGATGAGCTGTTCCTGGACCTTCATGTTGTCCTCGTTCTCGAGCCACGCGGCTTCCATTTCCAAATGCCAGTATTCCGCTAAGTGACGAGGGGTCCGGGACTTCTCCGCCCGGAATGAAGGTGTCAGGGAGTAGACCTTGTCGAGCGAGTAAATCAATGATTCCAGGTAGAACTGTGCGCTCTGAGAGAGGTAGGCGATCCTGTC
>JBGOXV010000131.1:0-4700 GCA_041479325.1 Thermoplasmata archaeon | reverse complement strand
CACCGAATTCTCGTGCGAGTGCGGCTGGCGCCTTGACAGGCACATGAACGCCAGCTTCAACCTGCTACAAACAGCCATCTCGAAGGGGGTGGCAGGGGGTCTATGGTTCAACCCCGGCGCGTTCCAGCATGACGTGATGATGATCCTATGCGAGCCAGCGATGGCCGCACGGTCGGAGCCGAATGGAACGAGTCATGTCGGAGTGACCCCTTAGGTCACCACCCGAATGTTGACAGAACCGGGGGACGGCCCATCGGGATAGACCATAACGATTTCAAGAATGATGCCACAACACCGTTAGGAGTGCCCCGTCTCAGAATCCGAAATCGTCGAGCGTGAGCTTCGGGGCAGGTCCGGGTGCCTGCGCGCCGTCTGCAATCCACTTCCAGTAGTTCTTGGGCGGCGCCATGTCCTGGTAGTCAGGGTCCCTTTTCGAGGCCATGTGCTTGAGATCGGACATCAGTGACCAGTATCTGCTCGAATCCTTGCGACCGGGCTTCTCCGGGAACCTCTTCCGAGCCTCCACGAGTATCTCATCCTTGTAGCATATGTGGGCGTGGTTGTCGTCGAGGATGGCAATTGAATACCCCGGGTACCTCTTGGAATAATGCCTCAGGACGAGGTCGACTATCTTGTGCTCGAAGCTCGCCTTTCCGATGAATACCATATTCGCCTTATCCTCTACGAAGGCGATGAACCTCTTGGCGCGACGAAACTCGCCCGTGACTCGTCGAACGCGGTCCTTCATTTCCTTCGATTCCGGGGACAGCTGGGCGAGGTAGGCTCTCGTGCCAGTTTTCTCGATCTGGGAGAGTACGCTGAATATCAGCTGGAGGCGATCTAGGGCGTTGAACCTTGACGACCAGAATATGTCATCCTCCATTATCTCCCAGAGTTTTTCGTCCTCCAGGAAATCGATGCCTCCATACTCCTCCTTGTACTGCTGGTACAACGAATCGTAGTCGAGCTTCTCGGAGTCGACCGAGTCCTCGAAGAAGAAGGTCTGGCCTTCCCTGACCTCCACCGGCTTGGCCTTGTACACCCTGCTGGCGATGAACGCCTTTATGATCGAGTCCGGTGAGGGCTTGAACAGAACCAGCATTAGCGCACCTTTGCCCGTGAATTATCCGTTAGACCGGATATAAGCTTTGGCCATCTATGTCCAAAAACGCTATCTACATATTGGGCCATCGTATTGACCGTTGAAAAAGACGAAGGCAAGCAAGCCCAGCGAGAGACGGAGATCAGCGGAGTTCTTTGAACAGGCCAACAAGGAGTACGATGCGGGCGACTTTGCGAAAGCTCTTGAATTGTTCGACTCGGCGATACTATGTGGCCTCAGGAACGAGGTGGTCTACAACAACAAAGGTGCGTCGCTGGACGCACTCGGGCGGAACGCAGAGGCGGTCAAATGCTACAAGCGCGCGACGCTCGTAAACAAGGGCTACGAGCTCGCCTGGCACAACCTTGGCAGCTCGCTCTTCATGAGGGAGATCTACAAAGACGCGGCCCATGCGTACTCCAAGGCCGCAATACTCAAGCCTACCAGGATGGAGAACTGGACCGGGCTGGCGGCCTCGTCCACGAAGCTAGGTAGATTCAAGAAGGCGAAGGAGGCAATAGCTGCTCTATCGTCCTTTGCCAGGGATGATCCGTCCATCCTGCTGCTCCAATCCGACATGTACCTCGATGCTGGACTGACCGAGGAATCGATGGAGCGATGCCGGGAGTTCAACACGAGGTGCCCAGACTCGGTCGAGGGCTTCGCCAGGCTCGGGAGCACCCTGCACGAGATGGCGGAGTACGGGAAGGCCATCGATACTTTTGAGACAGCGCTCAAGATCAACCCGGGGAACAAGGAGCTATGGAACAACGTCGGCTACACCTGCTTCTGCGCCGGCTTCTTGGAGAAAGCCCTCCAATGCTTCGACAAGGCCATAGAGATCGATCCGAGCTACAAACACGCCTGGTACAACAAGGGATACGCCTATCACGGCGCCGATCTCCTAGAGGATGCGATCAGGTGCTATCAGAAGGCGATCGGGCTGGACCCCTTTGACAGGGTCCTGTGGAACAACTTGGGGAACGCGATGTACAACCTTGGAAGATATGCCGATTCCATCCCCAAGTTCGCCGAAGCCATAAGGGTCGACCCCGACTACGAGATAGCTTGGAACAACATCGGCAATGCGCTGGAGAAGATGGGCCTGAACGGAGTAGCCATCCCGTTCCATGAGCGTTCCCTGGAGATCAGACCGGACTTCGACTATGCCCTCTATGCGAAGGGCGTCTGCAAGTCGCTCACTGGAGACCCGGAGGGGGGCTACGATCTCGTGCTCGAGTCGCTTGACCTCAACCCGTCCTACGATGAGGCCTGGAAGGCCAGGTCGAAGATCGCGGGACAGATGGGAAGATACGACGAAGCCCTGATATCGATAGAGGAGGCCCTCGCCCTGAACCCCGAGTACGATCAGGGGTGGAGTGAGCGAGGGGACATCCTTCTGGCAGTCGGCGACTCCGAGGCGGCCCAGGCATCGTTCGAGATGGCCCTCAGATGTCTGGAGGACGTCCGCCTGGACACGGCCGATGGGATATCCGCTCTCGTCCGGAGAGGAGGGGTTTTGGCCAGGCTCGGAAGGTACGACGAGGCACTAGCCAACCTCGAGACAGTAGCCCTGACGGGGAAACTGGATTCGGCAACCATCCCGAAGGTGCTCGAACTGCGGCGATTCCTCAACAAGTGGGACCTTCCACCCTCTCTCAAGGAGATCGCAGAGGGATCCGAGGACAAATCCGTGAGAATCGCGCTCGCAGACTTCCTCGTGGATGCCGGCGATTGGCAGGCCGCTGACACAACGTTGTCTGCAATCGATCACGCGGATGACGACCCCGAACTCCATTTCATGAAGCTTAAGATCAAGGTGCTGTTGGGGGACCCCAGGGCTGCATCGAAGCTGGCGCGCATGGCCCGGGAAGCAGGGGCGAGAGCGCCCGTAGAGCGACTCGAGGCCGAGGTCTCGGAAGCAAGGGGGGATCTCAAACATGCGGTGGACGCCTACGAAAGGGCGCTCGAGAACGCCCCGTCCGATTGGCTGTCCACGCTAGGTCTCGCCAGGGTGAGACTCGAATCTGGGGATGCCAAAGGAGCCCTTCGAGCCGCCGATATAGCATTGGGGATTGAACCAAAAGACTGGGAACCGCACAGGATCAAAGGGGATGCATACGAGGCTCTTGGCGAGCATGACAAAGCAGCTAGAGAGGTCGAGCATGCAAAGAAGCTCCTCATCCTCTCCGGTTTCGGGCGGGAGGACTCCGGCGGTGGAGTGATTTGACCGACCTTCGCTTGAGGAAGAGACACAGGCTGAGGCTCAAAGAGATAGCATCTATTGCTCGTGGGATCGACGACGCGCTTGGGACGAAGAGCTTCACCGAGCTGGATGTCGTGGACATGGCTGAAGGCCCGGAATACGATGTCGTCTTCGTCAACGGGAAGATACTCGCGTTCATGCCCGATGAAGTGCCCTTTCTGACCGTCAGGGGTCTGCTGAAGTACGCTGCGACAAGGCGGTTCGTGACTGTGGACATGGGCGCGATCAAGTTCGTCTACAATGGTGCGGACGTCATGGGACCGGGTATCGTCGACGCCGATCCCGGGATCAAGGAGGGCGACCTCGTGTGGGTCCGGGACGTGAACAACCTCCGTCCGCTGGCGGTCGGCCGGGCATTGATGGATTCTGCGGCGATGAAGCGGAAAGAGAGGGGCAAGGCGGTCGGCTCGATGCTCCACGTGGGTGACAAGCTCTGGCAGGTGGACGAACCGAAGCCGGAAGATGAGGAGACGGAAGAGGAACCACCAGAAGAATGAGCGCCAATCCCTACGGGATTGATGCATTCATCGGGTCGTCTGGCCGAGCCTAAGAAGTTTTATAAGCGAACAAGATAATACTGCGTCAGAGGGATGCACAGTGACAATTCTGAAGAAGAAGTCATTTCCCACCAATGAGGAATCTGGACAGAGGGAGTCAATAAGCGGAGAACAGTACATCGATCTCACGGACATGACCTTCGAGGACGAAGGCATGTCGGGGCTCGAGGACGCGAGGACCGTTGTCAAGGTCGGAGAGCTTTTCAGGTACGAGGATCTGTCATCGCTCACGAGCGAGATATACAGCGACAACATAGTCGTGGTCGACTACACCTCGATCGCGAACGACGATCTGACGATGAAGCGGGTCACGGCCGAGCTGAAGAACGTCGCCCGAGATGTCGACGGCGATGTGGCAGGGGTCGGGAAGAACCTGCTGATGATAACCCCGCGTGGCGTCAAGATCGACAGGAACAAGGTCAAGGGCGGCTTCTGAGAACGCCCGCTTCTCATTTCCGAGTTCACAGCTTGAGCGGTCGCTCTGATCTCATCTACTCTGCTATCGGCGTCGTGGCCATGAACTGTCCGTCTCTGAAGATTAACGTGAGGTAACCATGGTGGATCTTGGAGTGCCGCATCTTCACAGCCCTGATCCGAAGTTGCACGTCGGTCTCGCCGACGTCAACGAACTTCAGGAGTATGGTCCCATCCGCCAAGAAGTCCTCGTGGTATGGTCCGAACTGTCCTCCGTTCTGTTGCGTCTCTGAGATCAGGAAGGTCGTGACGCCCAGCCTCTTCAAGAACCCGAAGAAATGGAAAAGCTCTTGCCTGGGGT
>JBGOXV010000130.1:0-4745 GCA_041479325.1 Thermoplasmata archaeon | reverse complement strand
TTCTAGTTAGCGGTTGGTTGTGCAGCAGGGAGTAGACGACGGCCCTCGAAACGTTGTTCGTGAGGAACTCCCCGATCTCGATCGCCTTCTCCTTCGGAATCGGCAATACCTGTTGTGTCATCCCATCCACCGGCTGTCCCTATTTGGTTCAAATCAGATTGTGGCTACTTATATCTATGCTTAAAAGAGCGTCGAAGAGAGAAGATGGCGGCGGTTCCGCTCTAATTGCGGGCTAGATGTGCGAGGATCTCGTCCGCCATCTTCGAGGTGGAAGTCTTCCCGCCCATGTCCGCGGTCCTGTGCTTTCCTGATCTTAAGACCTCCTTCACCGCGCTCTCGATGTCGTCCGCGGCCGCCTCGTGACCGAGCGTGTCCAACATCATCGCCGATGAGAGTATGGCTCCGACCGGGTTCGCCATTCCTTTGCCGGCGATGTCCGGCGCGGATCCATGGACCGGCTCGAACATGCTCACGCCAGAGGGATTGATATTGGCAGATGGCGCGAGACCCAGACCGCCCTGAAGAGCCGCGCCCAAGTCGGTCAAGATGTCCCCGAAGAGATTGGGAGCGACCAGGAGTTTGAACCGCTCTGGGTTCCTGACCATGTGAAGCGCCACTGCGTCAACGTACTGGAATTCCTTGGCGATGCCGTACCTAGCCGAGGCTTCCTCGCAAGCCTCCCTCCAGAGCCCGTACATCTCGGTCAGCACGTTGGCCTTGTCCACGGCCGTCACTAGGTCTACGCGGTTCTTCTTTGCCAGCTGGAACGCGAAGTCCATGATCCTCTTCGCACCGTGCTTCGTTATGACGCCTATCTGGAACGCGAGCTCTTCCTCGTCCTTCAGGTCTATTCCGACATCGAACTTTACCTCGTAGGCTCGCCTGATCAACGAGAGGCTGGTGTTGGAGAGGCCGCTCGTCACTCGGGCGCCCAGGCCGACGTAGAAGTCCTCCGTGTTCTCCCTGACAAACTGCATGTCGATCTTCCTGTCGTTGCCGGCCAACGGGCTCGGCACGCCCTCGTACAGCTTGACCGGCCTGAGGTTGACATATTGGTCGAAATGGAATCTCAGCCTGAGCAACACGCCCTTCTCGAGGATGCCTGGCTTCACTCGCGGATCCCCCATCGCTCCGAGGAGAATCGCGTCTTTCCTCGACAGCCTTTGCAGGGTCTCCTCGGGCAGGACCTCTCCAGTCTTGAGGTAATGGCCCGCGCCTAGGGGGAACTCCTCGAACTCGAGGGCGATGCTCCTGGATTCGGTCACCCTGTCCAGGACCCGCCTGGCCTCCATGATGACTTCTGGGCCGATGCCGTCGCCAGGTATCACGCCTATCTTCTGCAACCCAACATCTCCTTTGTGTACGGCACGAGTCCGCCCTTCTCAATCAGCATCATGATGAATGGTGGATAGCTCTCGAAGTCGGCTGTCTTCCCCTTCGTCTCGTTCTCCACGAATCCCTTGGCCAGATCGACCTTGATGAAGTCTCCTCCGGACGCTGCAAGTCTTGCCTCAACGACAGGCAGCCCGAGATTTATCGCGTTCCTGAAGAATATGCGAGCGAAAGATTCGGCCACGACGCATGAGACCCCCGCGCCAAGGAGTGCCCTCGGAGCGTGCTCCCTGCTCGAACCGCACCCGAAGTTCCTGCCCGCGACGACGATATCTCCGGCCCGGACCTTCCTTGCGAAATCCGGCTTCAAGTTCTCAAAAGCGTGCGCCGCCAGCTCGGTGTTGTCCATCGTGACGAGATACTCCGCCGGGATGATCTGGTCTGTGTCCACGTTGTCGCCGAAGACCCATGCTGCTCCCTGGAGACTCCTCCTCACTTGCTCACCTCCGACGGGTCGACGATCCTTCCCTTCACGGCGCTCGCCGCAACTACTGCGGGGCTGGCGAGATAGACCTCTGAATCCTTTGCGCCCATCCTCCCGACGAAATTCCGGTTCGTGCTGCTCACGCACCTCTCACCAGGGGCCAGGACGCCCATGTACCCACCCAGGCATGCGCCGCAGGTCGGGCCAGACACGAATGCTCCCGCATCGGAGAAGACCTTCACCAAACCTTCCTTCACGGCAAGGTCGAAGACCTCCTTGGTCGCTGGCACGACAATCATGCGGACGGATGAGCTGATCTTCCTTCCTCTGAGTATCTTCGCCGCGATCCTTAGGTCCTCAATCCTGCCGTTCGTGCATGACCCGAGGTACGCCTGGTCGATCTCGACGCTTACCTCGCTTGCCGGGGCGACATTGCTGGGCAGGAAAGGTTTCGCGACCATGGGCACGATCTCCCGCCCGTCGTATTCCAGAATGTCGGAGTAAGCCGCGTCCGCATCGGCCAAGACATGTTTGTACTTCCCTCTGACCCTGGATCTCAGATAGTCATCGACCTTCTTGTCCGGGGGGATTATGCAGGCCTTGGCGCCCGCCTCGATACCCATGTTGGAGATGGTTATGCGATCCGATATCGGTAGTGATGAGATCGAACTGCCGCCTACCTCCATGGAGGCATATCTTGCGCCTTCCACACCGATGTCACCGATCAGTGTCAACGCGATGTCCTTGCCTGAAACCCACTTTCCAAGCTTGCCGCTGACGATGAACTTCATCGATTCCGGGACCTTGAACCAGAGCACGCCCCTGGCGAACACGGTCGCAGCCTCAGTGCTCCCTATGCCCGTCGCGAACGCTCCGAGGGCTCCATAAGAGCAGGTGTGAGAGTCCGCTCCGACAATCAATCTCCCAGGTGCAACGAACCCCTGCTCAATCATGAGCTGGTGGCATACGCCTCCCCTGCCGACCTCGAAGTAGCTCTTTATCTTGTGCTTCTTGGCGAAGTCTCGCATCTTCTTGGCTTGCTTAGCCGACGCAACGTCCTTGTTGGGAACATAGTGATCCGGGATCAGGACGACCTTGTCTCGCATGATCGGGGCACAGAGACCTTCGAATTCGTCGAATGCGGCAGGTGCGGTTATGTCGTTGACCATGACATAGTCGACATTGGCCTCGACTATCTCCCCGGCTTGAACGTCCTTTCCGGACTTTGCGGAAAGCACTTTCTCGGCTATGGTCTTGCTCACAGATTCACATCCATGGCCACACTCAATAGGCCTTCCTCTTCACTTCGCCATTTTGGAGGCTGAGTTTCCTGCCCCATAACCTGTTCAGTCCTTCAATCATTGCATCAACGCTAGTGGTCACGATGTCAGAGCCAACGCTCTTGCCGAGAGACAACAGCTGCGCATCCTCGCTATCGCCGAGCTTCACCGTGACGTTGCACAGCGCATTCGATCCTCCGGTGATCGCTTCCAGCTTGTACTCTTTGAGGACGATGTTCTTCGAGACCGCGGCCCTGATGGCGCTGAGGCTCGCATCGATGGGACCAACCCCCGTTTCGGACGCTCTGCGCACATCGCCATCGATGTTCAGGACGACCGTGGCGGTCGGCGTGAAGTTCAAACCGGTGAAGACCGTGAACTCCTCGAGGCGTATGACTGGCTTGACCTGCTCGCCCATGACATCATAGGCGACCGCGAGCAGTTCGGCGTCATCGAGCTTCTTCCCGGACTCTGCCCACTTCTTTATCTTCGCGAGCATCTCCTTCATCTGCTCGGGCGCGAGCTCGATCCCGTATTCCTTCAGCTTGTTCTGGACCGCGTGCACCCCGGAATGCTTCCCCACGACGAAGCTCCTCTCCTTGCCAACTATTTCCGGCCGCATCGGCTCGTAGGTGGAACTCTCGCTCAATACTCCATGAACGTGTATTCCGGATTCGTGCGAGAATGCGTTCTCCCCGACTATGGCCTTGTTCGGTGGTACCGCGATGCCCGTCAGCTGCGACACTAGCCTGGAAACGAAGGTCATCTTCCTCGAGTTGATGTTCGTCTTGATGTTATAGAACGCCAGCAGGCTCATCACTACCTCCTCGAGCGCCGCGTTCCCGGCCCTTTCTCCCAGGCCGTTGACCGTGACATGGACCTCCTCAGCCCCTCCCAGGACTCCAGCGAGAGAATTGGCGACAGCAAGCCCGAAGTCGTCGTGGCAGTGGACCGCAAGCGGGACCTTGACATTCTTCTTGATCTCGCTAACGAACTGGGTCATCGCAGGTGGGACCATCACACCGACCGTGTCGGGGATGTCGATTCTGTCGACGCCCACTTCTTGGATCGCCTTGTGCATCCTGTGCAGGAACTCGAGATCTGTCCTGGTCGCATCCTCGTCGCTGAACTCCACAATGAGCCCATGGTCCTTCGCGTGCTGGATGGATTCGACGGCCTTCCCAATCGCCTGCTCTTGTGTGATCTTGAGCTTCTTCTCGAGATGTGTCTTGGAAGTCGCGAGGAAGATGTGGATGGAGTCGACGTCACACGCCAACGCGGCGTCGATGTCGGCAATGCTGGCCCTGCACAAAGAACATATCTCGCTCTTCAGGCCCGCGTTGGCGATCATCTTGATAGCCTCTGCCTCTCCTTCGGAGTTCACGGCGAACCCCGCTTCGATGATATCGACTCCGAGCTCGTCGAGCGCTTGGGCGATCTTCAGCTTGTCCTCGGAAGAAAGCGCGACGTTCGGCGTCTGCTCCCCGTCTCTGAGGGTCGTGTCAAGAATCTTGACCCTCTCAGGCAGGCGAGTCGCCGAGAATATCTTCTTGTTGTACTCGCTCACGAACAGCCCGGCATCGGGTATCCTGAAGGCCGTATCGACCGGTTCTCTAGCATTCTCACTCGGAGGTTGTGGCATCAAAACA
>JBGOXV010000129.1:0-4918 GCA_041479325.1 Thermoplasmata archaeon | reverse complement strand
GGCGCCTTCGAATGGTGGCTGCACTGAGAAGAGGTTGCGCGAGATCACGGTCGATCTGAGATTGTGCAGAATGGAGAACACACAGAGTGGGTTCCGGCGGCACTTTCCGACCCCCTTCTTCCTGGGGAAAATGGATTTGACCAACGACCTTTTTCGGCCCTCGAATGCGGGCAGACTTCACAGGATGAGATGTCATATTCGCCATTCGTCAAATAACATTGTTATATATCTGAATAGTGTTGGCGACAGGGGCCAATTCGCTGTTATGCGCTACTGGCGCCATGGACTCGACGAAAGCGTGGTGACGACTTGACATATGATGGTTTGGGGATGACCAACGGAACTGGAGTGACCGCCAGTGTGAGAAGACCTCCGAAGAGAAAGGCCAATGCAGCAACAAGGCCGTTGATGCGAAGCAAAGTCACCGCCCTCGTCGTGATTGTGGGTGCACTCGCTCTCTTCGTGGTTGCTCTATTCCCGGCCTCGAACACGACCGTCGGGCACCCAACCAATGAGGGAGGAAACTGTGGGAACTGTCATCCATACAGAACTACGAGCTTCCTAACGGTGAGCGGCCTGCCGACCGGATCGTACACCCCAGGATTGGCATATACGGTCACGGTGACATTGGCCGACCCGAACGGCGCGACAGGAGAGAACAGTTTCGACTTCATCCTTTCCGCGGCTTGTGGCACGCTGACGACGACGGACCCGAACGCTGAGATCAACAGCGTCACGGAAGCCTCCGCCAAAGATTCGGTAACGCCGATGTCAGTGTCCCAGTGGACCGTGCGCTGGACCGCACCGACCTCCGGAACCGTGACTCTCAATGTCTGGTCGGTCATGGACCAGACGGGTGCTACCGGAATCAATGCGAAGTACGACCGAAATACTTTCACGCTCACCGCGGGTGCCGCGATACCCGAGTTCCCAGCCCTGCTTGTTCCGGTGATCGGAATCGCTGTGGTGGTCGCAACCAGAATCACAAAGAGACAAAAGTAGACACAAACCGCTTTCGCTCTTTCAACCGAAGCGATGAGCCATAGCCTCGCAACCCGTTCATGGAGATTGGCTGTCCGGTCGGCGAGAGGCAAAAGGTTGAAGAGCATCCATCAGCCATGCTCGGGGAGGTGAGGCATTGGTCAATCGCATAGCCTCGGTGAGTCTAGAGAGACTCGTTCACATCGATCGAGAACCGGCGCTCGTTCTATTCACAGGAGAATGGTGCGGGGACTGCGCGGCATTCGCTCCTTTGTGGAAACGGTGGACCTCTGGACGGACCGAGCCGATATACACAGTCGAGGTGATGAGAGGCGCACCCGAGTGGAACGACTGGGAAATCGACGAAATCCCCACGGTCGTTGCGTATTCGGATGGAGAGGAGAGGGGGAGGTCGGCAGGTGCAATCCTCGAGAAGGACCTCGATGGGCTCCTGCAGCAAGTCACTAGGACCAACGTCGTGAAGAGAAGATCACCCTGATATGCTTTTCCCGGTGTTGCTGTATCTCATTTTCATCAGGACCAGCAATGTTGTCAATGAGGCCCCGACGACATTGGCCGCGATAATCGCGGAATCCTCCCGCGCCAACCCGTATATCAGCCAAAGGAACATGCCAAAGCCGAGAACCGCGGGCATGATGAGCGAGACGTCATCGAGCTTGCGGGTGTGATATCCCTTTATGATCTGCGGTATGTAGCCGGTCGAGGTCAGCGCTCCTGCGACGAATGCAAGGTATGTCCAGCCGTCCATGGGGTGCGTATGGAGCCCGAGGTTCTTCTGCCTTTACACCTTGCTCAGCGTTCCTTCCAGGACATCAACCTGCTGGCGAGGAGGAAGAAGACGAAGCCGATGACAATCACCACCGACAGGTTGATGAGGGCTCCTCCCGTGTTGCCGTACACCATGGTGTCCCTCAGTCCAGTGTTGAAGTACGTCAGAGGAAGAGCTCTGGCAATGGCTTGCATATACATAGGCATCGACTCGATCGGCCAGAACGAGCCAGAAAGGAACATCATCGGGAATCCGATGATATTGGATATGGCAGCGCCTGACTCGGGATCCTTGATGGCCACCCCGAGGAGCATTCCCAAGGAGACAAAGAGGAAAGCGCCAGCCGGAATCAGCAACAGGGAGATGGGAGTCAGAGTGGCCTTGAGATCGAATGCCGCTTTTCCAATGGCAAAGGTCACGAAAAGAGAGGCATACAGCAAGAGCGAGTAGAAGACGAACTTCGATATCAGCCACTCGTGCTTCTTGATCTTGGTCGTGGCCAGGAGTTTGAAGTATCCTCTGCTCTTGTACGAGGCGCAAATCGAGGTCATGCTGTAGAGGGAGTTGGTCATCACCGTTATTCCAACCACGCCCGGCACGAAGAAGTCCATGAAGCTGAACTGTTCGGATCCCGGCAGCTTGGTGTGATAGGCTATCAGGGGAGTCGCGTTGGATAGTTGGTAATTGAGAGCCGTGACAGCGGCATTCAGAGCCGCGTTTGCAGTTCCGAACGTCGATTGAGAAGGATCTCCATACAGCGTCAGGGTCACGTTTCCACTAATGTTGCCGTGCTGCAGCTGATTCAGATCCGAGCTCAGATTCCGGGGGATGAACAAGGCGAGAGAGAGAGACTTGTCTTGGATGTATTTCGTCAGGTTCACTTGCGAAGATACCATCTCTATCTTGACCAGCCCAGTTTCGTTCATGACGGAGAGCAATGCCTGAGAGTACGGGCCATCGTCCAGGTTCTGCACTGGCAGCGTCACCTTGGTCGAGCTCGATGTGAAGATCGACCCAAAGAGCAGAATCAGCAGTATCGGGAAGAAGAAGGCGAAGAAAGCTCCGGTCTTGGACCTCATGTACTGTTTCCCGAAGCCCAGTATGTCCGAGGTTATGCGGCTCATGGTCTCAGGACCCCCTCATCCATCTTCGACCCGACAAGGTTCAGGAAGACATCCTCAAGCGACTGTCTTCTGGTGTAGATGTCCGTGGCGTGGAGCTCGATCCCCGATATCTTCTGGAAGATCGCCCTCATCTCAGTTGGATCCTTCACGGGGACAAGAACATCTCCGTTCTCTTCGGCTGCCTCGATCCCTCTTCTTCTGATCTCGCGAAGTGCCTCGCTCCCCGCTCCTGAGAGCACTATGACGGTCATCTTGCCGTATCTCGCTATGAGGTCGTGCGGACTACCTCTCGCCACGATCTTCCCCTTGTGCATGATAGCGACATCATCAGCCAATTTCTCGGCTTCTTCCAGATAGTGTGTCGTCAGGAACACGGTCGTGCCCTTCTTCCTGATCTCCTCGATCAGCCGCCATAGGTCCCTCCTAGCCTTCGGGTCCAGGCCTGTGGTCGGCTCGTCCAAGAACAAGAGCTCTGGCTCGTTTATCAGGGATAGAGCGATCCCGAGCTTTCGCTTCTCCCCTCCCGAAAGGTTCTTCGATAGCACCGACTTCCTTTCGCTCAGATCGACCCGCTCGAGTAGAGCGTTCACCTGACTCTTGGTCATCTTGATGTCGTAGAGACCGGCCCAGTACTGCACGGCTTCTGTGGGCTTGAGATTGTCAAAGGGTTCGAAGCTCTGCGGAAGGATGCCCACCCTGCCCCTGAGTGTGCTGTAGTCCTTGGTCACATCGACCCCAAAGATCGTTGCCGTTCCCGAGGTAGGGGTTCGGAGTCCCTAGAGGATCTCCACTGTGGTGGTCTTCCCTGCGCCGTTCGGACCGAGCATGGAGAATATCTGACGGGGTTTGATAATGAATGAGATATCATCGACCGCTTTCACATCTGGCGGATAGTGCTTCGACAGCCCCTCGACTTGAATGAGTCCTTCGCCCACCTAGGTCCCAAGACGCACAGATGGACCTATATGATATATCTTTCGGATTGGCCCCAGCGCAAGTCCGAGCATTCACCTGGGGCTTCGCATGCTGCGCTCACGGGCAGACAGAAAGCGACTTGAGCCTCGAGCAATAGTCGACGGCTGAGATCAACTGAAGAACGATTTCCATGGCATGATGGCTGCTAGCCAACGCGGCCAATCCTGTGGTCGCCAACGGGGACGAGCAATTCGAATCTGGCACCCTTGCCGGCTTCGCCTGTCTCTCTTATTTCAATGCCTGTCAGTTCGAGAATCTCACGGACCAGGTAGAGGCCGAGTCCAGTATGCCTTCCATAGCCCCGAATGAATATCTTCTCTTTCTCTCCGACCGGGACCCCCACTCCGTCGTCCTCGCAGACTATCATTAACCGTCCGCCGAACTCCTCGATATAGAGGCGAATCTGTGTCAGCTTCTCGCCATATCTTAGTGAGTTGTCCACGAGGTTATGGAACACCTTCTCCAGCATAGGGTCTGCATAGATCTCAATCCCTCTCAGGTCGACCTTGAGAGAAACAGCACCCAAATCGAGGCCTTCCACACCCGCGAAAGCTGACACCCTCAGGTCGATCCATTGAGGCTGCTTGACACCAATTTCCTGGTACTGGGCTGTGAATTCGAGCTGATTCTGGAGCAAGATGGCGGATTCCTGCGCCTTGGTCAGTTGCTCCATTGTCGGTAGGTCCCTTCCGACCTCCATGGCGATGTCAAGCCATGCCATGAGAACCGACAATTGATTGATGGCATCGTGCCTTGTGACGCTTCCCAGCAATGCCAGTTTCTTGTTCGCCTGTCGCAGGGCTTTCTCCAAACGCCTCTGTTCAGTTATGTCGAGAGAAATGCCACCGAGGACATTCGGGCTCCCCGCGAGGGCCGGCACGCGGAACTTGAGCGAGAGGAACTCGCGCCTGCCATCCTTCATCGGAACGGTCTCGACCAGCTCAAGGGGTTTCTGCGAGCTGAAAACATTCTGGTGAGTCTTTGCGAGGGATTCGGCTGTTGTGGGAGGCCATACTTCGCGCACATTCTTCCCGACAATGTCGTCGGC
>JBGOXV010000128.1:0-4948 GCA_041479325.1 Thermoplasmata archaeon | reverse complement strand
CGGGACATCCGATAGCTTTTCCGGAGGTGATCACTATTCCGAGATACCTGCCAGGCGTCCGAGAAGTGTTAGGTGCGATGGCCATCACGCCGTCCTCTTTCAGCGAGCTGTTGTACAACCATACCCAACGGGTCTCGCAGGGGGAGCTGACGGTTGAGGATGCGACACGATCGTTTCTTGGCGCGATTGGTGAGGACCGTGAGCGGTGGCCAAAGGAAGTGGCTTCCGGCTGGAATTCATGGCTCGTCGTGACCGGTTGGAAAGATGGGAAGAGAGGTCGCTACACTTGTCTGCCCGCCCGGATAGGTTTCACGAGCGTCCCTCTGGCCGTTGCAGCTCTTCGCATCCTAAGAGGCGAAGTATCTGCGTTCGGCGTTATGCCACCTGAAGCGTGTTTCGAGCCGATGCCCTTCTTTGAGGAGGTGGCTCAGTATGCTGAACCCGAAGACCGGGAAAAACCGCTGTTTATAGAATCTATGAAATGGCTCCCCTGATTCGGTGAAAGCAACACAGAGTCTCTACGGAATTGGGGCTGATTGGCACGATGGAGTTCTCATCCAAGGCCGAAGCTATCAGGCGGAAGAGCCCAGCTAATCAGTTATCCCATCCACAGACATGGTTTAAGGATATCTGTTTTCTCAACCGCAAACATTTATACCTTTCCTGTTGATGCTCACGGAGAGAATCATGTTGAGGGTAAAACAGATAATGTCAAGACGTGTCATAACCGTGACTCCAGACACGCTCGTGAAGGATGCATCAGCTTTGCTGGTCCTAAAGAACATCTCAGGAGTCCCCGTTGTCGATGGTCAGAGGATTGTCGGTATGTTCAGCGAGGCGGACGTGCTCAGATCGCTCAAGACCACGAAGATGGACCTCAAACTAATCTACCCCTCGATATCTTCGCTCGGGATAGCTTTCCAGGAGGAGGTTACCCAGCGTGAGATCATTGAGGCGTACAACGAGGTCGGCAGGAAGCAGGTCAAGGAAGTCATGTCGCAGGATGTCGAAACCGTTGGTCCCGAAATGACTCTAAACGACGTCATTGGAAAGATGGTTCAGAAAGGGGTTATTACAGTCCCCGTTGTGGAGAAGGGGACCATCGTGGGGATCGTGACGCGAGGAGATGTCATCAGGGGGCTTGCGATTGAGCAGCCTCTGGCAACCCCCAAGGGACTATGAGGTCTACCATCTGAAGAGACCTTTCTTCTTCTTGTCGGGTTCACCCTTGGTTTCGGACTTGGGCAGTGCGATCTGCGCCCTGGGTTCCGGCGGCTTCTGCAGGCCCGCGCTCGTGTCCTCGCGAGGTTCTCGTAGGGTCCGCAATGGGGGGGGCTTCACAGGTTCGACGGCTGGAACTTGAAAACTTTGACCGCACTCGAAACACTTCTGAGTCCCGCTCGGGTGGGAGTACAAGGATTCCTGCCCACAGCTGCTGCATTTCACGCCATCGAGGTGTCGCACGATGCCCAACTCGAGACGCTTCATGTCCACCTCCTTTTCCAGTGGTGAAGCGATCTCCTTCAGCCGACGGGCATGCTTGACCGCCCTGACGACATCCCTGGCGCCCAATGCGGCCTTTGCGTTCGCGGCGTGGTAGAGGCCTTCCTGAACCCCCATTCCGTAGGATGATGCTTCGAGAAGCATCGGCTCATATGAGCCGAGTATCACGTTCACCTTCCCGATCTGCTTTGCCTCCAGGTCCTTCTGCGCTCGAAGTTGCGCGAGATGTGCTTCGTCTACAGCGCGCTCGATGGAGGACAGCATCTCAACCGCTTGTTTGAACGACCCGTCATCGAAGGCCTTCCTGGCCTGACCCAGGCTTGATTCGGCTGTAGCTGTCTCCGCCCCTGCTTCCCGAGCTTCATCAGCGGCGGCCCTGACGAGGTTGAATCCCTCGCCGATCTCCTTTGTGCGGAGAGCCTTGGCGCCTTTGGCCCGCTCCTTCGCCTCATCCAGGAACTTGGCATAATCACCCATGTTGAATGTCGACTTTGCCTGCGCCGCGATCTCCAGGTATCTCCTAGCTTCATCCGTTCTGGTTCCAAAGGACTCGTAATCGGCAAGCAGCTCCCTGAGTTCTTCTTCCTCGCTCACAGTGTCTGCCGCGAATGCTTCATAGGCCTTCTCCACGAGGCTCTCGAGTGACTCAAGGGCCTCCTCTCTCTGCCTCGGAGGGCCGTTGATGAACGACCTCTTTGCAGCGGCGAGTGCGGTCTTCAGTGCTGCGCCCGCAGGGTGATGTGCCTCCGTCAATCTGGCAAGGAGTTCGTCAGCGGCTCTGATCGAGACAGCCGTTGAGTAGACCTGTGCGTTGCTGAACGTCTCGAAGCACTTCAGTCGTGTTTCTCTGTTGATCTTGATGGCGCCGTAGAAATCGCCGAGGATCATCCGGTTGTATGCGCTCTCAGACGCAGAATCCACATCGAAGAACGAAGGCCTCAGCGTCAGTGCTTCGTCGAGGTTCCGCTCGACGGTCTTCTCCTCGTCCTGGGGAAGTTCGGTTGTCTCGGCCGGCTTGACTGCTATTTCCTCTATATCCATGGCCACGGCTTTCATCTGAACAGCAGCGTCTTCTGAGCTTCTGTTGGGTTCATCCAGCGTCGGCTCCTCCACCGGAGGCTTCTTGCCCTTGTCTGCAAGTGCCTTTCTGACTTGCTCCTCCGTGAGTTTCTTCGACCTGACCTTCTCGACATAATCCCTCTTGTAGCGGCAGGCTGAGATATCTATGTTGAACGCCTCGGCGACACTCTTCAGCTTCCAAATGGGCAGCTCGTTGAGGAAGTGGGCAGAATCCTGAACCATTGCATTATCTCCTATATGGGCCGAGCCCTATCCGAGTGAATGCAAATAAGAGTATCGAGCGCGAATTCCTAACTTGAGGGTGCAACAAAACCTAAGTAGCTGCGCTGTCATCGAACCTGGCAATGGATAAGGCACAAGAGAAGATCGCAATCGCCAAGTTGTCGGTCTACTCCAACTCCTTGCTCGTGGCCCTCAAGCTACTAAGCGGTTTCCTCATGGGTTCAGTAGCAGTGTTCTCGGAGGCCATCCACTCAGGGATCGACCTCGTGGCTGCCTTGATGGCACGATACTCGGTTAAGAAGTCCGCAGAGCCCGCAGACAAGGACCATCGATACGGCCATGGCAAGTTCGAGAACCTCTCGGGGATGGTCGAGGGCGCGCTGATATTCGTGGCAGCAGCGCTGATCATCTACCAGGCCGCATTGAAATTCATAACACCCAAGTCGGTGGAAATCCTCTATCTCGGAATGGCGATCATGGGGTTCTCTGCCATCCTGAACTACTACGTGTCGAGAAGGCTCGCCGCGGTGGCGAAGAAGACTGACTCGTTGGCACTCGAGGCCGACGCGTATCATCTGCGGACGGATGTGTGGACCTCTGGAGGGGTGTTCATCGCCCTCGTCCTCATACAACTTACCAGAATCGAATGGTTCGACCCAGCGGTGGCGATGGTCGTCGCCATGTTCATCATCCACGCCGCATACGACATCACAACAAGGTCAACCGAAGGCCTGCTTGACAAGAGCCTTCCAGACGTCGAGATCAAGCTGATTGAACGAGTTGTCAAGGACTACGGAGGCAACGTACTCAACTTCCACAAACTCAGGGCCCGGAAGATGGGAGCGGAGCGTCAGATCGACCTCCATCTGGTTGTCCCGATGAACCTCAGCATCAAGGACGGGCATTCGTTGGTCGAAGAGCTCGAGAGGGACATCAAGAAGGAGCTGCCTGGCAGCATCATAGTCGTTCACATCGAACCATGCGACGAGAACTGCGAACGGTGTCGGATGATCCCCAACCTGAGCCCCATCAAGGGACGGAAGGGCCCTCCGCTATCGTGTGAGTCCAAGGAATGAGCGTTCTCGCAGGAGCTTCTCGAGCTCCCTGAACGGACGTTCGCCGTCCTCGCTGTTGTCAATCGTGACCCATTCCTCTGCGACGAGCGTCTTTGCGATCTTCCTGACGGATGCCAGCCTCTCCGGAGTCTCGAACATCTCCGGTGCGTGGCCGCGAGCGGTAATCCTTCTGTGGGCGACTTCCGGTTCGATGTCGATGAAGATGGCGAGGTCGGGGAAGGGCAACACTTTCCTGAGCACCCGGTAACCCGTGGGAGCAAGCGATTTCGGCAGGTATGCCGTCCCCAACAGATACCTCACGAGTATAGTGGTTCCAGTACCCTCATGTTTCAGCCCCCGGACGGAAACCAGGACATCGGCAGTGTAGAATATCGTGGCGACCAGTCTCGCAAGAGGACCTGTCTCTCGCAGGAATCTCTTGGATATCCTGCCGAACCGCCTGCCGGAAGGATGGGATATCACATCCACTCTGCCACCTTCGGACTCGATGATGGCCTTTATCCTTGCGGCGTGTGTGTCCTTGCCGCAACCGTCGAGGCCGTCGACTACGATGAATCTCAGGCCCTCAAACCCCCATGCCATGCAGCAGCGCCGCAATCATCAAGGGCATGATCAGGTTGTCGACCGACCCTGGGAGAAGGGCCTCGAGGAGCGTCACCAGACCCGCAACAGCGAGCGCGAACGGCGCGAGCAGGTACGGCGCCGTGCTCCCCGAGTAACCTATTACTGAGAAGTAGAACCACGTCAGGACGACGACACCTATGATTGTGACCGTGAACATCGCGAGGCTCCCCTCGACGCTCCTATGAGGGGCGTAGCGCGTCCTGCCGAACCGCTCTCCGATCACCCCGGCCATACCATCCCCGAACGACATCGCGACGATCGCAATAGAGGCCGCGTAGAGATCGCCGAACAGGAAGAACGCTATCACGGTCCACGATACGGCGTACAAAACCAACCCATAGGGGTGACCCTCCGAAGAGGTCACTCCCAGTGGACTGTCCCTGAGCGCTTTGATTGGCGATCTCGGGGTAGCCAGGAGAAGGAGTAAAATGAAAGGCAGCGCT
>JBGOXV010000127.1:0-5045 GCA_041479325.1 Thermoplasmata archaeon | reverse complement strand
CATGTGGGAGATCTGATTCCCGAATGGGCGCTCTGTTCGAGTGCGAATGCGGCCTGAGTATTGACATGAATGTCAATGCCAGCATCGACCTGCTGCAGACAGCTGTCTCCAAGAGATTGGAGGTGGCAGGGGGTCTACGGTTCGACCCCGGCGCATTCCGGCATGACGCGATGATGATCCTATACGAGCCAGCGATGGCCGCACGGTCTGAGCCGAACGGAATGAGTGAAGAGGTCGTGGTGCCGCCATGATGGACCCGCCACCCGGCTCTTTACAGAACCAAAGGGGAGAAATCAAGGTCTTCCGAAGGACCTGCAGTTGCGCCCGAGAACAGGGCTTCTTCTCCTGCTGCAGCGGATCGACGGTCAAGAAGGTTGGGAATGAGAATGAAAATGTGCTTCGGAGCCCGTGACCCGCCGGAAAGAGCTCCGCCTGAAGGCCGTCGAACAGTGCGATTTCATGAATTCCCGGTTGGTGCGCTAGTCTCGCAATTTCGACGCTATTTGCCTTTTCGAAAACCACTGGCTAACGCCTCCGTCATCGGAGGATGCTATGATGAGGGCGTTTCGTTATCGGATAGTCAAGTACTTTCCGATACCTCTAATCAATACCCTTATATTCTGAACTGGGGTTCATAAACAGAAGGTGCGGATGCAGCTATGTCGTCGGAAGAGGACCTGGAGAAGATAGAGAAACTCCCAGGGGTCGGGCCTGCCATATTGGAGAAGCTCTTAGAGGCAGGCTACAACGACCTGATGATGATCGCAGTCGATTCACCAAGGAACCTGGCCGAACTGACCGAGATCGGCGATGCGACGGCGGCCAAGATAATCGCCGCGGCCAAGAAAGCGGCCGATGTCGGAGGCTTCGAGACGGGGGATGTCATACTCGAGCGCAGGAAGACCGTCGCGAAGCTCACATCCCATTCGAAGGCACTGGACGAGCTCATGGGTGGAGGGTTCGAGACCCGCGCGATCACAGAGTTCTTCGGCGAGTTCGGGTCCGGGAAGACACAGCTGTGCCACCAAATGTCGGTCAACGCCACCAGGTCAGTGGAGGAGGGTGGCCTCGATGGCCACACCATCATGATCGACACGGAGCAGACCTTCAGGCCCGAAAGGATAACGCAGATGGCCGAGGCACAGGAGCTCGACCCCGACGAGGTCCTGAAGAAGATACATGTCGCGCGCGCTTTCAACAGCCACCACCAGGCCTTGCTCGTCGACAAGGCCTTCGAGATGGCCAAGGAGTTCCCGGTCAAGCTAATGGTCGTGGACTCGCTCACTGCTCATTTCAGGGCCGAGTACATCGGTCGGGGAGCGCTCGCAGAGCGGCAGCAGATGCTCAACAAGCACATGCACGACCTGCTGAGGTTCGGCGATGTTCACAACGCGGTCATCGCGGTCACGAACCAGGTCTCGGCGAAGCCGGATGCGTTCTTCGGAGACCCGACGAGGCCTATCGGAGGGCACATCGTGGGGCACACCGCGACCTTCAGGATTTATCTGAGGAAGAGCAAGGGCGGCAAGAGGATCGCCAGGCTGATAGACTCCCCCAACCTCCCAGAGGCGGAGGCCGTGTTCATGGTCTCCGAGGCCGGGATCAGCGACTGATTGCGGAGGACTTATACCCCCAGCCGATTGTCCCGTCTCTGTGAAGCTGCTGCTGGAGCTGTCCATGGAATGCGAGTCTCTCGCTCGAGCCGAGGCGCTGGCTGCGGCATCGACCATCGGGTCAAAGGCAAAGCCAGTTCTCACGGAGCCGGGGGTGCTCGTCGTCGACACGGACGCGGACCCCGTCGCGCTTGCGAGCCGCCTGGGTCTCTGCCATCATGTCGATGAGTGGCTCTCCACGTGCGAATCAGATGAACTAGAGTCGTGCGCGCATCGCATCGACGTCGAAGGACCGATCAGGATCCGCTCGACGAAGGTCGGGGAGATGACGGTCGACCTCGCGGGCGCCACCAGGAAGCTCGGCGCGATCGTGGGGAAGACGAGGGGTGTGGACCTCAGCTATCCAAAGAGCGACATCCGGGTCGTCTTCTCGGAGCACGCGCACATCGGAAGGGCGATGGCTTCGATCGAGCGCGCGGCCTTCGAGAAGCGCAAGAACCGGTACATGCCGTTCGTTTACCCCGCCTCCCTCCACCCGAAGTTCGCGAGGGCACTAGTGAACCTCACGATGACGGCGAGCGGAGAGAAGCTCCTGGATCCGTTCAGCGGCACCGGTGCCATCCTCGCCGAGGCCTCTCTGATCGGGCTCCATGCAATAGGCTCTGACTTCTCGGAGAGGATGATCGAGGGTTCGAGGAGGAACCTGGCCCATCTGAAGCAAGGGGCGGAGCTGCACCTCTGCGACGTCGGGGCCATCGAGGAAGAGATCGGAGAGGTCGCAGGGATCGCGACGGACCCTCCGTATGGCAGGTCGACCAGCACCGATGGGGAGAAGTTGCCCGAGCTCTATGAGAGAGCGTTCAAGGCATTTCACGGTGTCCTGAGAAAAGGCGCCAAGGTGGCTGTCGTGGTGCCGCAGATGGAGCTCCTGGACGAAGCCAAGGGATTCCGTATCACCGGTACCCACCGGCTGCGGGTGCACCGCTCGCTGACAAGGAACTTCTGCGTCCTGGAACGCGCCTAGGAGACGTTGATCCTTATTCCAAGGGTCTGCAGTTCCACGCCGTGATACAGAATCTCCACAGAGACGGTTTTCGCTCCAGCTGTCGCCGGTGGGGAAACGTAGATCTCGACGTAGAACGTCTTATTGCCCTGCCCTGGCACTGTGAGATTGAGTGGTCCAGTCGTGTTCTGGCTGTTCGCCACGAGAAGAGCATCCACGAAATACGGTTGCCCGCCAGTCGCATTGAGTGTGATGCTCGACTCGACCGGTGCTGTGTTGTTGACCTGCACCGTAACGTTGCCCCACGTTCCGGGTGCTATCGTCAGGCCATCGTTCACGATCCAGAAGGTGAAGGCCGGACTGATGATGGTCAAGTTGTAGGTGATGATATGGGTCGTCGACGTATCGTTATGCGAGATCCCTTTGATGGCGACCGTCGAATTGGTGCCAAAGGATGATGCGCCTGATGACTGAACACTCACGTCGATCGTGACGTTCTGACTGGAATTCAGGCTTACCAAGTACTTGGAGGCAAACGCCGAGTCGTTCAGACGATGCTCCTTGAACGCCACGCTCCACCCGAACGGGAAGGAATCCACCGTGAGTTCGATGTCGTTGAAGGCGTTCCCTGTGTTGTTGACCAGGACAGAGAACGTGTGTGACTCTCCAGGCGCTATCGTCGCGTTTGTCGAACCTATGTTGTTCGCCTCGAACGAGTAGTTCGGATTCTGCAAGGTCAGCGGGATAGGCACGAAGGCGATGATCAGCACCATGAATGTAATCACGCCCACTGCCTTCCTCTTCGTATCCAGCTTAGTCATGTCGTTCAGGGGCGGAGGATGTCGCACTCCGAGGAACAGTATGATGACCGCGAACAGGAGCCACCCAAGATAGACGCCGGATAGCCCGAGAGCGACAAGCGCCGCGACCGTAGCCCAGCTGAGGTACTTCGCATTGGGGCCCAGGAGCGCGCGTGCGACATGTCCTCCGTCGAGCTGTCCGACAGGGAGCAGATTGAGGGCCGTCACAAGGAAGCCGACCCAAGCGGCAAAGGCCGTTGGGTGCATCAGGAAATTCCCCTTTAGGGGGACCAGGTATTCCAGGCCCTTGAACATCAGCGGAAAGACGTAGGTCAGCTCCCCACCCGTCGGGACATTTGTCGAGGCGAGCTTTGCCGCGTCGTTTGTGAGGATCAGGCCGAGTATACCGATTGGGATGGTGAGCAGGAAACCGGCAAGCGGACCCGCGACACCGATCTCCAGGAGGGTCTTCTTGTTCGGGATCGGATCTCTCAAGGAGATGAACGCCCCGAATGTGCCCAGCGGGGGTATGGACGGTATGAAGAACGGGAGCGAAGCTGCCACGTTCCGCCGCCTCGCAGCGAAGTAGTGGGAGAGCTCGTGCACGCCCAGGATGGCCATGAGCGGAAGGGCGAATGTCAGTGTGCCCATGAGTATGGTCGTTGGGGCGATGAGGTCCTTCTCAGGAAGATTCTCGAACTCGCCCCACTTGAGGACGCCCGCGAGGATGGTCGTGAACACGGTGATGGCCAGCATGACCAGGTTCACCTTCGTGCTCCTGTACTTGGCCGTCGGCTTCTTCGCGACCGTGATGATGTGCTCGCCCTTGTCGTAGACGATCATCGGTATGTAGTTGTGCTGGGCCATCTCCTCACGGAGCTCGTCGAAGTTCTGCTCAAGGGTCGCGCTCTCCGTCCGGACGAAGAACTCGACCACGTCGTATGTGACCCGGACATCGTAGACAGGAAAGCGCCTTGCAACGAGGCCCTTGATGAATTCAATCTCCTTGGAGGCCTCCGGGGGTATGGGCGGTACCATCACTTTCACCAACAAGGCTCCGCTAAATAGCTTTTTGGGCTTGGTGCCCTAGCCAGCATCCCCTGCGAAACCTATTATACGGGGCTCGAGTCTGACACTACCGATGCGAGACTCAGCCGGCTCAGGGCGCCCGCAAGGGTTCCTGAAGCTCTTCAGGCTCGGCAACTGCGTCATGGCGGCGCTTGGAGCACTTCTTGCGTCTGTCATCTGCGCGGGTGTCAACGAGGTGTCGGACTTCGTCGTGCAGATAGTTCTCTCCATGGCGGTCGTGGTGTCATTCACCGCTGCGGGCAATTCACTCAACGACTACTATGACAGGGACGTCGACAAGGTCGCGCACCCTGAGCGACCGATACCCTCCGGACGAGTTGCGCCAAAGACAGCCAGGGCGTTTGCCGTCGGGCTCTTCGCCGTGGCATTCGTCCTCAGCGTGTTCGTCACATGGCAGTCAGTGGCGATCGTGGTCGTCTCGATTGCGATCATGGTCGGCTATGAGCGCTGGCTGAAGGCGGAAGGGTTCGCAGGCAATCTGGCCATCAGCTGGCTGACGGGCGCACTGTTCCTGTTCGGCGGGGCAGCTGTCGGCAGGCT
>JBGOXV010000126.1:0-5103 GCA_041479325.1 Thermoplasmata archaeon | reverse complement strand
AGGGTCATGACCATCGACAAGGAGAACTGCATAATGATCACGAAGGGCAAGTGTGGGAACTGCAAGAAGGCCTGCAAGAGAGAGGCCATCAACTTCGAGATGAAGGACCAGATGCTTGAGATCGAGGTCGGGTCCATCATCGTCGCCACGGGCTTCGACAGCTGGAACCCGACTTCGTCGACCGAGTACGGGTACGGCAGGTACCCGAACGTCTACACGGCTTTGGAGTACGAGAGGATGATCAACGCCGCGGGTCCTACCCATGGCCACATCGAGAGGCGGTCGGACAAGAAGAGGCCGACCAAGATGGCGTTCATACAGTGCGTGGGCTCTAGAAACCCGCAGGTGGGGCACCCCTACTGCTGTTCGGTCTGCTGCATGCACTCCACGAAGGAGGCGATGCTTGCTAGAGAGCACCACGACGACATGGAATCCACTATATTCTACAAGGACATGCGCGCGTGCTCGAAGGGATTCTGGGAGTACATCGAGAGGGCGAAGCGCGATTATGGCGTCCGGTACCTGAACTCCGATGCGACGGTCCAGGAGAACTCGGAGAACCACAACCCCATCGTGGTCTACGATGTGGGCGGGAGACAGCAGTCCGAGGAGTTCGACATGGTCGTGCTCGCGACAACGCTGATCCCGAGGAAGGAGACCCTGGAGCTTGCGAAAGTTTTGGGCCTCAAAGCCGACGAGTTCGGTTTCCTCGAATCCAGCGACAGGATCTTGGGCATGGGCAGAACGAACGTGCCCGGTGTGTTCCTCGCGGGATACGCCGCAGGTCCGGCTGACATTCCGGAATCAGTAGCCCAGGGCTCGAGCGCGGCCGCGAAGGCGGTCGAGGCCATGGCCCAGGCAGGGGGAGCGTGATGACGATGGCTGAAACGAAGAAGATCGACCCTAATGAAAAGCCGAGGATCGGAGTGTACGTGTGCCACTGCGGCTCGAACATCGGTGGGTTCGTCGATGTGCCGTCCGTAGCGGAGTACGCAAAGACCCTTCCCGACGTCGTCTACGCCACCGACAACCTGTACACATGCGCAGAGGACGGACTCAACTCCATCAGGGAGGGAATCCGGAAGCACAACCTGAACAGGGTGGTCGTGGCGAGCTGCACGCCCAGGACGCACGCGCCTCTGTTCCAAGCGACCTGCGAGTCCGCGGGTCTGAACAAGTACCTGTTCACATTCGTCAACATCCGGGAGCACTGCTCCTGGGTGCACATGAAGGAGAAGGAGAAGGCCTCACAGAAGGCCAGGGACCTCATCAAGATGGGCGTCGCAAGGGCGAGGCTCCTGATGCCCCAGGAAGAGGAGAAGGTCGACGTCGAGCCCACGGGGCTGGTCATCGGCGGAGGCGTCTCCGGCATGACCGCTGCGCTGTCGCTCGCGGACATGGGGTTCCCAGTGCACCTGGTCGAGAAGGACGGAGAGCTGGGCGGGTTCGTCAGGAACCTGAACAACCTCTACGTGACCGAGAAGAGCGCCGCTGAGACGATCAAGCCGCTCATAGAGAAGGTGAAGGCGAGCAAGAACGTCAAACTGCACTTGAACTCGCAGATCAAGTCGGTCGAGGGATTCATCGGCAACTATGACGTCATCATGGGGTCGAAGGGCGCCGAGGACATCAAGACGAAGGTCGGGACGATCGTGGTCGCGACCGGAGCCCTCGAGTTCGTCCCCGAGGGGCTGTATGGCTACAACCAGTACCCGAACGTGGTCACGCTGACGGAGTTCGAGATACTGTGCAAGAAGAAGAGCCTCCCGAACCTGAAGAACGTGGCGTTCGTCCAGTGCGTCGGGTCGAGGGGACAGAAGGTCTCGTACTGCTCCAGGATATGCTGCAACGTCGCGATCAAGAACGCAATCAACATCGTCGACAACTACGAGAACATGCTCGGCTTGGAAGAGAAGAACGGGACCATCATAGACAAGGTCCCGGTCGAGAAGAAGGTGCCCGACGAGATCCTCGAGCGCAGGCGCAGGAGGCGCGGAAGGGAGCGAGGAGAGGAGGGCGAGGCCGAGGAGGTCAAGCTCGGACCGTCAGAGAAGATCGAGGTCACGGTGTTCAACAGGGACATAATGGCCTACGGGGTCGAGCACGAGCTCACTTACAACAAGGCGAGGGAGCACAGGGTCAAGTTCGTCAGATACACACCAGAGAATCCACCGAAGGTGTTCATGGAAGGCAACCAGCTGATGGTGAGCTACTTCCACGAGACCCTGAAGCTGGACAGGTCGATGCCCGTCGACATGGTCGTGCTTTCCACGCCTATGGTGCCCCAGCTAGACACGAAGGAGATGTCCCAGATGCTCAAGGTTCCACAGGGCCAGGACGGCTGGTTCCTGGAGGCCCACGTGAAATTGAGACCCGTGGACTTCGCGACTGACGGCATCTATGTGTGCGGCACGTGCAAGGGCCCGGCCGACATCACGGAGGCCGTGACCCAGGCAGCTGCCGCGGCCTCGAGGGCTGCGATCCCGATGGCGAAGGGGTATGTCCAGGCGGAAGCCCTGACATCCGTCGTAGACGCGGACAAGTGTTCCGGATGTGGCACCTGCATACAGGTCTGCCCCTATGGAGCGATGAGGAAGAACGACAAGGACCTCGCAGAGACGATAGTGGCGGCCTGCAAAGGCTGCGGATGCTGCGGAGCTACCTGCCCAGAGATGGCGATAACGATGACCAACTACACGGACGCCCAGCTGCTCGCGGAAGCCAAGGCGACGCTCGAGGAGGTGTGAGTAATGGCCGAACCACAACACACCATCTCGGACAAGAAGGACGAGCCGAAGGCGGCAGCAGGGGAGTTCGAGCCGAAGATCATAGGGTTCCTGTGCAACTGGTGCTCATACGCGGGCGCCGACCTGTGCGGAGTCAGCAGATACCAGTACCCGACCAATGTGAGGCCCGTCAGGGTGATGTGCTCCACGAGGATCAGCCCGCACCTGGTGCTGGACATATTCAAGGCCGGGGCGGACGGCATACTCCTTGGAGGATGCCACCTGAACGACTGCCACTACATATCCGGCAACTTCTACACGGAAAAGCGCGTCAGGCTCATGTGGAAGCTCCTGGAGGATGCAGGAGTGGACCCGAAGAGGCTGAGGCTTGAGTGGGTGTCCGCGTCAGAGGGTGAGAAGTTCTCCAAGGTCGTGACGGAGTTCACCGAGACGATCAGGAGCCTAGGTCCGAGCCCGATCAAGAAGGACACGATCCAGAGGTCAAAGGTCGCCGCGGCCGACGAGGCTTCCGACACCTTCAGGCTGAGGGCGCTGGTGGGCAAAGAGCTCGGCCTGGAGAAGACCGGCAACGTATACGGCAACAAGCTCGAGCAGACCGAGCTGGAGAAGCTCATCGACATCGCGACGAAGGAGGAGTTCGAGCGCGCGCTCATACTTGAGCTCTCGAAGGACAAGTCACGATCAGTCAAGGAGCTCGGGAAGATGATGGAGGTCCCGACGGACAGGGTCCTGAGGCACATCGTCGTGCTGAGGCAGAAGAATATGATCTCGATGGACCACCCGGAGGGCTTCACGCCCACATACAAGACGATAATCATAGGAGGTGAGCAGTAATGGCAGCTAGCGACAAGGTCGGCGCGGTCATGGTAGTCGGCGGAGGCATCTCAGGGATGCAGTCCGCCCTTGACCTGGCCGACTCTGGATACAAGGTGTACCTGGTCGAGAAGCAGGCGAGCATCGGGGGAACGATGGCCCAGCTCGACAAGACCTTCCCGACGAACGACTGCGCCATGTGCATCATGGCACCGAAGCTCGTCGCGACAGGCAGACACCACAACATCGATCTGATAACCAATGCTGAGATAGCGATCGTGGACGGACAGGCAGGCAACTTCACGGTCACGGTGAAGCAGCACGCCTTCCGGGTGGACACCAAGAAGTGCACAGGCTGCGGTTCGTGCGCCCAGAAGTGTCCTGTCGAGACCACGAACGAGTACGACGAGAACACGAAGATGAGGAAGGCCATCTACGTCCGGTACCCGCAAGCGGTCCCGCTCATCTACTCCATAGACGGCGACAAGTGCATCGGCTGCGGCATATGCGCTGAGGAGTGCAAGGCCAAGGCCGTCGAGTACGACCAGAAGGAGAAGATCCTCGAGGTCAAGGTCGGGTCGATCATACTGTCGCCAGGGTTCGACGAGTTCAACCCGAGGCTGAAGACAGAGTACGGATACGGCGTCTACCAGAACGTCGTCTCGAGCATAGAGTTCGAGCGATTGCTCAGCGCCACGGGCCCGTACATGGGCACCGTGCTCAGGCCTTCCGACGGCGACATACCCGAGAAGATAGCATTCATCCAGTGCGTCGGATCGAGGGACGAGCACTGCGGGAACGAGTACTGCTCCAGCGTCTGCTGCATGTACTCCATGAAGGAGGCCGTGATCGCGAAGGAGCATGGCGGGAACATCAAGCCCAGCATATTCTTCATGGACATGAGGGCGTTCGGGAAGGAGTTCGACGAGTACTACAACCGCGCTCAGAACGAGTACGGGATCAGGTTCGTCAGGTCCAGGGTCGCGGCCGTGTCCGAGGACCCGAAGACGAAGAACCTGAAGCTCACATACGTCGAGAAGGGCGAGCCGAAGGAGGAGGAGTTCCAGATGGTCGTCCTCGCTGTCGGCTTGAGGCCCCCGGCGGACGCCGAGAACCTGAGCAGGATCATGAAGTTCAGGCTGAACGACGACGGGTTCGCCCAGACCACGACATTCACGCCGGTCGAGACCTCGAGGCCAGGGATATTCGTCAGCGGAGCGTTCTCCGCCCCGAAGGACATCCCGATGACCGTCGCGGAAGCGTCGGGCGCGGCTGCGAAGGCGGGCACCGAGATCGCGAGTGTCAGGGGAACGCTCGTAACGAAGAAGGAGTACCCGAAGGAGCTGAGCGTCGAGGGACTGGAGCCGAGGATCGGCGTCTTCGTGTGCGACTGTGGCATCAACATCGCCGGGGTGGTCAAGGTCCCGGAGGTAATGGAATACGCCAAGACCCTCCCGAACGTGGTCTACGCCGCGGAGAACCTGTACACCTGCTCTCAGGACACTCAAGAGAAGATAAAGGAGAAGATCAAGGAGTTCAAGCT
>JBGOXV010000125.1:0-5160 GCA_041479325.1 Thermoplasmata archaeon | reverse complement strand
CCGAAAATGGTGCTGGGCTTCTAAGTGGCCTCTTCGAGAGCATGCGAGGGAGTAGAGATGGCTGCGCGCGCTAGTTACGAGAACGAGTATGTGGCGAGAACGAAGAAATCGCGAGCGCACTTCAACAAGGCAAGGAAGGTGCTACCATCGGGCGTGGAGAGCAACGTCAAGTTCTTCGAGCCTTACCCGTTCTATGTCAAGCGGGCGAAGGGCGCCTACATCTTCGACCTGGATGGGAACAAGATCATCGACTACGCGCTCGGCTATGGCCCGATGATCCTGGGTCATAACCATCCAGCGGTCATCAAGGCCGCCAAGGACCAGATCGACAAGGGAACCTTGTACGGGGCCTCCCACGACCTCTCGATAGACTACATCAAGATGATCCAGAAGGCCATGCCGTCCATCGAGATGTTCAGGTTCGCGAACTCCGGCACCGAGGCTACGATGCATCCGCTCAGGGTGGCACGGGCCTTCACGGGCAAGGAGAAGATCGCCAAGGCCGAAGGCTCATATCACGGCGGGCATGACTATGTCCTCCAAAGCGTGGACATCCCTGCCGACAAGCTGAGGCCGAGCAGATCTCAGCCGGCCATCCCGTTCGGCAAGGGTATCCCCAAGAGCATCTCCAAGTTAATCACGATCTACCCGTTCAACGATTGGGGCGCGACCGAAGAGGTCCTCAGCAGGGACGCAGATGAACTGGCCGCGGTCATCATAGAACCCGTCCAGGCCGGCGGAGGATGCTTCGTGCCACGTGACAACTACCTGAAGAAGCTCAGGAAGTTCACGAAGGACCACGGTATCGTGCTCATCTTCGACGAGGTGCTTACGGGATTCAGGGTGGCGTTCGGAGGAGCTCAGGAGAAGTTCGATGTCAAGCCGGACATGACCTCCATCGCGAAGATCGCAGGCGGAGGGTACCCGCTCGCCGGGTTCGGCGGCAGGAAGGAGATCATGGAGGAGATATGCCCGAAGGAGGGCGGGAACGTGTACCACGGCGGCACGTACAACGGCCACCCCGTATCCATCGCCGCAGGTTACGAGACCCTCAAGATACTCTCGAAGCCCGGCACCTACAAGAAGATCGACAGGATCGGTGACTCACTCTTCCATGGCCTGAGGGACGCAGCTGAGGACAGGGGGGTGGACACCTGGGTGGAGTCGGTTGGCTCGCTGGGACAGATGTACTTCACTGACAAGGAGATTGCGACTTGGAGGGACGCGATGGATGTCGACGGCGAGAAGTGGAAACACTGGTTCATGTACTCGCTCGGAAAGGGAGTCTTCTTCGGAGTGCCCCATGCAGACGAGCACTTCTTCACATCGCTCGCGCACTCCAGTGACGACATCGCGAGGTCGGTCGAGGTATCGGACGAGGCCTTCAAGAACTTCGCCAAGGAGTCCAGGTAGTCGCCCGCCTCAGCAGCCACCCCCCCTGTCGGGACAAACCATCAAGAATGGGAAGACGATGCACCTGTGGAGAAGATGAGCGGGAAGGCGGCGGCCAAGCCATTAGCGGCGGGTGCCTCGATTGATGCATTGAATCTGCTGTCCAGCGAGGAGAGGGCGAAGATGATCTCGAGGATACACTCGCTCGTCTACTGGGTGGGCATGCTCATACCAGAGCGCACGCTCCTCGACGGTTCAGAGATCGATCTCAGAGAGGTCGTGTACAACCTCACAAGCAAGGAGAAGCTCACGCTCGAGGACATCCAGGAAGCCAACGACCTCATCGCGCAACTGAAGGTGAGAGAGCGCGAACTGGAAACGCAGCTCTCACACGATCAGATGACGAGAGACACGGCCAAGGGGATGCTTGAGGAGATTTGTGGCCTCCTGAGGGCCATCGACGAGCTGCGCTCCGCTGAGAGCGTCGAGAAGGCGGAGTTCAAGAAAGAGGCCTTGATGAGCAAGGTCGAGGATGCCAGGAGATGGCAGAAGTTCGTCGAGTCCATCAAACCGACGAAGAAGCTCTGATCACCGCGAAGTCGGTCTTTTCAGTATGTGAAGTACCTTCGACACCACGTCGGCATCCACCTGGTCCGGGATATGGCTTGACAGGATGGCCCTAGCCTTCTCTCGGGCCCTCTTGACCGCGTCCTTCCAGTCGGTTCCAAGCCTGTACTTCGCGTACACGTCGGCCTTCTCCTTCGTCGGCATGAACAGCTCCTTCCTCAAGTTCCTGGCCGTGTGCGGTTCCTTGAGGAAGCTCCCTCCTGGTCCAACGGAGCGTATCAGATCGAGCAAGAAGTGCGCATCGTCCATCTCGACTTCCTTCCGCATTTCCCTCACGACCTCCCAGACCTCGCAGTCGATGATCACCTGTTCGAGGGATGCGCCCTTCGCCTGGTCCAGGCCGCCGATTCCCGATGCGAAGTCCGTCATGGTCATTGATGTCATCGCATTGAATATGAGCTCCGCGGGATCGATGTTTACCCCGGGAGCATCGCCTGCAATGCCCAGGCATAAGCCGCCGACCATCGACGGGACGCCATAGTGATGCGCCATCTGCGCCGAGGCGCTCGCGAGCAGGATCTCCTCGAGCGCGCCGTAGTGAATCTCTCCAGTCCTCATGTTGGGAGCGGTCGACTCGGAGCTGTAGATCACAGGTGCGCCAGCTTTGGTCGCCTGCGATATCGCGAAGCTCGCTATGTTTTCGGCGTTTATTATCGCGATCGTCGATGCCAGAGCGACGGGAGAAGTCAAGCCGCACAGGGCCATGGACATCGATACTACTGGTATTCCAGCCTTCGCGAACTCCATAGTCGCCTCGATGGAGCCGCGCTCGAACTCGAGTGGGCATATGGGACATTGAACAACTGAGAACAGCGGCCTCTTCGCCAGGTCCTCGGCGCTTCCGGCTATCGTCGACGCTATCTCGATCTGCGTCCTCGCTTCTGCAGCCGACATCGCTTCTCCCTGCACGTGCTTGGTTGTGTTGAGAAGTGAGATGGCAAGCTCGTCCACGGCATGCGTTTTCTCGGGTGCATCGTGGGCGGTGACGATCGGCCAGACATAATCCAGGGGATCCATCGCGTCGCAAAGGATCATGAAATCCTTCAGGTCCTTGCTCGTCGTCCTTCTCTTCACGCCTGTCTCAAGGTCGGTCATGTAAACGGCGGTGCCGTTCGTCGCCATGAAGGGCGGGCCGTGTCTGGGAGCGACCATATCGTGCTTGGGATCTCTCGCGGCTAAGGTTACGGTCTTCGGGAGCTTCTTCATCGTCTCATTGACTAGTCTCTCCGGGATTCTTGCTCGCATCGTCTTTCCATCTATCTCAGCTCCGCCTGATTCGAGGATCGCGAGAGCCTTCGCGCTCAGGACCGCGACGCCTGGGTCCATGAGGATGTTTAGGGTCCTTTCGTGAACCGACTCAATTTCCTTCCTCGACAGAATGCTTATCTGGGCCTCAGCCATATTCCGCTCCGAGACCAGAGATTGAAAGTGAGGTAATTAATCCATTGGCTTCTCGAGAGGCCTCCCGAATGTCTCCGAACAATCGGGTCTCTTCAGCATCCATGATGCGGTGGACAAATGGTACTCGATTCATTCAGAGCGGCGCCGAGAGCATTCCGGGTTCTGATGGCCAGCGCACTCATCGAGAACGTGGCCTTCGGCCTCATCGTGCCTTACCTCGCGATATACATGGTCGCCGATCTCCACATCTCGACTCCGCTTGCTGGTCTCGCTCTTGCAGGGTACACCCTCTCAGGCATTCCAGGGACCATCATCGGCGGGATGCTGACGGACAAGATCGGTCGGAGGATCGTTCTCCTCGCGAGCCTGGGCCTGATGTCCCTGACCATGCTCCTCTACTTCTTCGCGGTGGATTTCGTAACGCTGTTCATGGTCGTTCTCGCTGACGCGTTCGTAGGTTCGCTCTACATGCCTGCAGCGAACGCGATGATTGCCGATGTCATCCCCTCAGCGGGCAGGCCCAAGGCGTACAGCACGTTGAGGATCGCCTGGAACGTAGGAATGTTCCTGGGTCCGGCTTTGGGGGTCTTCATCGTGTCTGCCTTCTCAGTGAGGGAGCTGTTTGTTTTCGGATCGGTCATCCTGGCAGGCGCCTTCGGGATGAACGTCATCTTCATCCCTGAAACGAAACCGAAGACGACCGAGGAGCAGGAAGTCACATTCATGAAGGTCTTCCAGGTCGGCAGGAACAGGGCGTTCCTGATGCTCTGCTCGATGAGCGCTGTGATGTGGTTCTCGTTCTCCCAGTGGATGTCCGTGCTGCAGATCTACTCCACCTCGAACCTGGGGCTGAGCAACTCAACTCCAGGCCTGTTGTTCGCAGTCAACGCGGTGATGGTGGTCACCCTGCAGCTGTGGGTCACATCCAAGATGGTCAGGTTCAAACGGTCCTTGATACTGATGACTGGGCAGCTCATAGGCGCCGGGGGATTCTCTCTGATATTCTTTGCAAACGATATCCTTTCGCTGGTTGCTTGCATCGTCTTAATCACGATCGGAGAGCTGATCTATATGTCAATCCTGTCTGCGGTAATTGCGGACATGGCCCCCGATGCGGAGCGCGGCATCTACATGGGCTTCTCGGGCTTCATCCAGAGCCTTGGAATTGGTGTAGGATTCTTCGTCGGCATGTGGTTTCTGGATGTCCTGCCCGAGACGAGATACATCTGGTTCATCTTCGGGGCTATAGGCGCGGTTACGAGCGTGGGCTACATCTTTCTGGGAAGAATGCTGGGACCAGAGAGGGATCTCCCCAAGCACCAGCCTGAGATAATCCAGCTTACGCTACCGCTCGAGAAGTGATTTCATAGAAATATGATGAATGGAAATGGTTTGTCGGCCCATCCAGGTCGGATGGGCGTGATGAACTCAACCGCCGGCTTAGAATCGCCTGCGGCCCTTGTTCATGTAGCTGGGCCTGTCGCCGCTGCTTCGGTCCCTGTCTCCGCCCCGGTCACCGTAGCTGCCGCCTCGGCTTCCGCCTCTGCTGCCGCCACCGCTGTAACCGCCGCGGCTTCCGCCGCCACCGCCACCGAAGCTCCTGCGCTCCTGCTCATATTCCTTGTCGCTCATGTTGAGCTCGGTGCTCGTGCCGTCGAGGCCCTTGTCGCTCTTGGTCAATTGGCCGTACTTGCCGACGTTGATGCGCATGTGTCCTCTCACCAGCGAGACATACCCGTT
>JBGOXV010000124.1:0-5174 GCA_041479325.1 Thermoplasmata archaeon | reverse complement strand
GATCGAGAACCTGAGAATGATCCCCTTCTCGATGAGGTTCTTGATCCTCCTTCTCACGGTCGCCTCGGTGACATTCAACTTCTTGGCGATCTCCGAGTTACTCATGCGCGCGTTGTCCCTGAGCTCGCACAGAATCCTGATGTCAGTGCGGTCTATCGGGAGCATCTTCAGGTCAAGGCCCTTCCATCTCTCGTAGATCTCGCACGGGCTCTCGGTCGTAAGATCAGTGCTGGTCACAATGATACCCGCTCCTCCAATACCCTTGGCGTACTTGAACCTAACGGAATCCACACAAAATGCATGAAAAAGTGCATTGATTCGATTTATGGTGAACAAAAACACGACGATTCGATGGCAGTTGCTCGCCGAAAAGCCGTTACGTGCCGTACCGCCTCTGCCTGAGCTGATAGGACCTGACTGCCCTCAGGAAGTCGATCTTCCTGAACCCTGGCCAGTAGACATCTGAGAAGTACAGCTCGGAATAGGCGAGTTGCCACAGCAGGAAGTTCGAGATCCGCTCCTCCCCTGAGGTCCTCAGGACCAGGTCAGGGTCTGGCATGTCCTTGGTGTAGAGGAACTCGGAGAAGGTCTTCTCGGTTATCCCGTCCACTGTCATCCTGCCGTCCTTGACCGACTCGGCGATCTTCCTGATGGCCTGGACTATCTCCTCCCTCCCGCCGTACCCCACGGCGATGTTGAAGAAGTACTGGTCATAGTCCTTGGTCTTCTCCTCAACGTTCGCTATCGCATCCTTCAGGTCCTTCGGCAGGAAGTCCCGCTGCCCCAGGACCCGCACCCTGATCTTGTGCTTGTGGACCCGCTCGTCCTCGGCCAGGTTGTTGAAGTTCTGGACGAACATCCTCATCAGGTCCTCGATCTCCTTCTGGTCCCTTCCAACGTTCTCCGTGGAGAACGCGTAGACCGTGAGGATCCGCACGCCGATCTCCATGCACCACTCGAGCATCTGCTCGAGCTTCTCCCTGCCCTTCTCGTGGCCCTCGGCTATGAGCAGCCCGAACTCCTTCGCGTACCGGCGGTTGCCGTCCATGATGATCGCGACGTGATGCGGAACAGGCCTCGTCATGACCTCCTTCATCAGCCGCTTCTCGTACGTGTTGTACGCGGTGGAAGAGATGGCCCTGGAGATGTCGCTTGTCATTGGACGACCCTATGAGGCCACGCAACGTGCAGGTTGCATAAAATACTAGGCTCTGTGGAAGTCCTCAGGTAGGCCAGCACTGTAAAGTCCGAGGTCGAAACAGCCGATTGCGGCTACGGCGCCGATGGAGCCCCGCCTGCCCGTGATCTCATGGATCTCGACCCCGAGCTCTTTCGCGATATGCTCGGCATCGTGTATGGAGAGAATCATCTCCTTCGCGTTCGCCCCGAACTTCACCAGCTTCTTGGGCACCTCGAGGCCCTCGTAGACCGCGATAGATGTTTGGTCCGAAAATGTGCCTTTCATGACGAAGTCCTTGGACCAATCGACCAGGGGCTTCACCTTCTCGGGCTGAACGGCGAATGAAACGCCAGTCGAGGCGCAGTTGGTCGTCTTCTGCGGAGCGTGGGGATTGAGCTGGACTATCTTATGCGAGAGGAACACTCCATGGGGCATCTCCCGGCCGAGCTTCAATCCCAGAACCCAGGTCGCGCCCTTCTCCTTGGTGTCCGTGTCATCAATACCAACTATGAGCCGCTTGTGCAGGGGGGTCGTTATCCTGACCTCCACCTTCCTGCTCCCCCCGACGTTCTCGTCGCTCAGGAACTCGGCCTTCTCGACGCCATCCGCCTGGGGCAGGCAAGCCCCTATCCCTACGCTGGCCCCAGCGATCCCCACCCAGGTGGTCTCGACCTTCCCGTTCTTGACGAACAATGATTTGAGCGCTTGACCGCCGGTGTCCTTGCTGGCGGGGCCGAACCTGACCTCGCCCTCCCCGACCCTGGCGTCCATTATCAGCGTCGTGCCAGTGACCTCGACGTGGTCGACAACGCCTTTGGCCCTGAGCCTGTTGACCGCATCCCATTCGACCGGTCCTTGCGCACAGCACTCCTCGAAAATCTTGGCCCTGCCGGCCTTCTCGTCGACCATCGTGATTAGCCTCTTCGAGAAGAGGCTCCCGTGTCTCTGTCGTATCTCTTCGGGAGTGAGGATCGTCGCCATCCGATATCAGAGGTCCAATGTATCTCCGGGCTTAAGGATAACGACCTTCGTGCCCTTGGACTGCTTCTTGACCAGCTCGGCGAATACCTTCGGGTCCGCCTTGATCGGAGGGAAGGTGTTGTAGTGCATCGGGATCGCTGTCTTCGGGCGGATCAGCTTGACGGCTAGGGCCGCCTGCTTTGCGTCCATCGTATAGAAGCCTCCTATCGGCAGCATCGCCACATCGGGCTTGTACAAGTCACCTATGATCTTCATGTCTCCGAAAACCGCGGTGTCACCAGCGTGGTACGCGACCCTGCCGGACTCGATGACCATCCCGACGGGCATCGCCGCCGAGAACTCCAATCCGGGGGCGTTTATGCTCGACGAGTGGAATGCCGGGACCATGGTGATGTTCGTGTCGAGGACCTTCGCGGTGCCCCCGAGGTTGAAACCCATGGTCTGGACACCCAGCTTCTCGAAGTAGTTCGACATCTCGACGATCGCGGCCACGATGGCCCCCGTCCTCCGCGCTATGTTCGCAGCGTCTCCCAGGTGGTCCATGTGGCCATGGGTGACGCAGATTATGTCGCAATCGACCTTGTCAGCGGAAATGGCCGCAACGGGGTTCCCGGTCAGGAACGGATCGACCAGCACCTTATTCCTACCTTCTATCAGAAAAGCTGAGTGACCCAACCACGTGATTCTCATCTAAATCGTCTCCAGCTTTCCGATGATTCAAAGGCTATTTCTCTTTTTAGCCGACAAGCTGTGCTTTCCCGGCAGCCAAGAGGATACTATCTCGAGATGAACCTTGATGGCAGGTCCGAGAGGTTGATTGCCTTGATGCCGTCAGAATCATAGATCAGCCATCGGCCCTTGATGCCGATGAAGGTTCCAGAATGCTTTCCCCACGACTCTTGGAGCTTTGGTGCATGCAAAAGAGGCAACTGGATCGGATACCTGTCCAGGAACTGTAATCTCTCCGGGGTCATCCCGTAGGCATCGCCTAATTTCGTCTTCAGGGCATCTTGTTTCGATCCAATCCCATGGATATCCACTGGCCTTACCAGGCTAAGCAGCAATGCCTCCTGTCGATGGGACTGCGGAATCTTCTGTTCTGAGGAGATCTTCTTCTCCGCCTCACGCGCCTTCTTTCTCGACGAGAAGGAACCGATGATCGAGAAAGCGTCTGCGCCCTGTTCGACCAACCTCTTCTCCACTCTCCTACACGAGCTCATGCCTATCTTCACGTCAGTATCATAGAACGCGATGTACAGCACGTGCTCCCGCTTGCAGAACTCGAGGTCGCAGATCTCGCCGTCGCACCGCGGCTCGAAGATGCATTCCTGATGCGGTATGAACGACTCCGCGGAACAGTCCGGGCACTGCTCGAACTTCGAGACAGGCGTGCTCTTGGGACATGGCAGGTACTTTCCGTCGTCATCGAAATATCCGATACATGTCTTCTTCTTGCTGACGGCGAATCGGACGTCCTTGAGATCGAACTCCGATATCTCGTCATTGCGGAGGTCTCGGCACTCCATGTGCGGTTCGAATCCGTCCCAGTGGAAGTCGAGCACGTGCAGTGGGAACTTGTCCTGGGTCTGCTCGATCAGAAGCTGGTCCGCTCGCACGAACATCCAATTGAAGAAAACGAATGAGAGGATATAAAGCGTTTACCGACCGGGCGTGAATGTGCTCATTCATCCGGAGGGAGTTCCTGTTCCGGAGGCCGCTCTTCCTCCTCTGGACTCTCCTTCGGTCCCTCTTCTGGGCCCGGCTCATCGTTCCTCTTGGGCCTCTCCTCAACTGGGAATTCGGATAGGTCCACATCGATCTTCTTGAGGTACTTTGGAGGGATCTCGTTTGTGAGGTACACCGTCCTTCCGGCCTTCTGGATGACTATCCCGTCCGCGGCGGCTCCTCTCGAGTCGACCTCGATGATGACCGGGTCAGGCGTCCTCACCCTTCCCGCGTTCACGGCGTCCCCGATGCCTCTGCTGAGGTGGACCATCTTCCTGTCCGAGGGCTTCAAACCCGTCTCGAGGACGATGTCGACCTCCTCAGCCGTGGTCGGGTAATAGAGATTGTCCGGTGTGCCGCCGACAGGCAGATCCAGCTTGACCTCGAAGGAGTGGGCGTAGGTCGCCCTGATCTTGCCGTCCCTGAACTCGTACCTGCCCTTGCTATCGGTCTCGATGATCGCGACGATGTGGTGAGGCCTTACCCAGTGGTACCTTCTCTGCTTGCTCTGAAGCGCGTTCACGAACTCCCTGAGATCCACGAAGCCCTGCTCGTCCATCTTGAGGTCGAACCTCTCGGGGAAGTGTCTTAGGACCCCGGCCATCGTGCGGCTCAGCCTGTCGAGCTCCTCGGTGTTCATCAGGAACCTGCCTTCCGAGCCGCAGACCGGGCAGTAATCCGCCCTGAAATAACCGTGTTCGTTGCACTCCCTCAGCATTGAAGCAACCCTTGGGGACGGGTTATGTCAGGTCTTGATAAAAGCTTATCCGTGAACCTGAACCCGTTGCCAGCGGCGTACTTGCCGTTCCAGAACGAAGGATGATTATCCGACCCCGCCCAGAGACAATACGGAAATTCTTATCTAGGTGTCGCGCCTAGACCTTTGTAGACTGACACTGAGAACGCTCTTGCTGGACGTGTCGTTACGAAGGTTTGACGGTATCAATAAAGGGAGTGTCTGCGTTTTTGTTGATGGCCATGACAACGGGGGGATTGGAAGATGTCACAGAGGGTAGTAGTCATCGGGGGAGGCATAGCGGGCATACAGGCATCGCTGGACCTCGCGGACATGGGCTATGAAGTCCACCTCGTTGAAAGGTCACCGTCCATCGGCGGCCGAATGGCCCAGCTCGACAAGACCTTCCCTACTAACGACTGCTCGTTGTGCATCCTATCACCCAAGATGATCATGTGTTCGGACCACGAGAACATCAAGCTACACACATATTCTGAAATCGAATCCGTAAGCGGGGAGTTCCCACACATCAAGGTCAAGATAAAGGAGAAG
>JBGOXV010000123.1:0-5202 GCA_041479325.1 Thermoplasmata archaeon | reverse complement strand
GCTGAGTTCTTCACGGTCAGCTTGACCTCGTACGTCCCTGGGGTGGAATACGTATGCGAGGCCTGCCATCCGAGAGCGTATGTGCCATCGCCGAAGGACCACGCGTATTCGACTATCCCCACTTCGTCATAGCTCCCGTAGGCGTAGAAGTCGACGAGATGGTCGAAGCTGGGCTGCGAGGGCGAGAACTCGAACGCGGCCGCAGGCTGCGCGACGACGTTGATGGTCGCCACATCGTCATCGGTGAGCTTGTCCTCATCGATCACGGTCAGCTTCACCTGATAGACACCGGCGTGCGCGTAGGCGTGGGTCCCGGTGACACCCGTGGAGACGGTTCCGTCGCCGAACTGCCAGATGAATGTCGTGACCGATCCGTCAGGGTCGACCGAGTGGGACCCATCGAACGTCACCACGTCGCCGATCAGGGGCCTGGCAAGGTTGTATGAGACGATCGCCAAAGGTGGAAGGGGGTTGACCACGATGAATTCACTGTAATTGTAGCCCCAAGCACCCGAGCTGCTGACGACCCCGAGCTCGACCGTGTAGGCCCCCGGATGGGCGAAGACCTGCGTCGTTTCTACGCCCGACGGGCCTCCTGATCCGTTGTAGCTGTCGCTGAACCACCAGTAGTAGCCGACAATGCTTCCGCCTGAGGGGTCATACGAGTCCGCCCCGCTGAACGTGACAGGTGTACCCACCTTCACGACCTCTGGCATCGTTATGATCGCCACCGGGGGCAATCGCACATAGAGCGAGAAGTTGTAGCTCGACGAGGCGCCTAGGTTGTCGACCGCCGTCACCGACACCTGGTACACTCCTCCGGCCTGATAGTAGTGGTAGGTTTCATAGTACGATGTCCACGCGGCGTTCCCGTCCCCGAAGTCCCATTCGAAGTGGTCTATGTATCCATCTGGATCGTAGGCGTACACGTAGAAGTCCACGTACTGGTTGGGATCGGGGTTGCTCGGGTAGTAGCTGACGCCCTGTATCAAGGGCGGAGTGTTCGGGCCCGCTTCAGAGAGCGAGAGGTAGTATACGGGTATCTCGCTCGAATTGTCATACGACCAGACCTCGACGTAATACGTGCCCGGGTAGAGATCAGCCCGTATCATGGACCAGGTCCCGTTCGAGTCGTCATTGTACGCGATGGGGTAATTGGGCACACCAAACGAATCGTACAGGGCGATCACCGTGTCCCCATATTCGTTGGGCGGGCCCGACGTCTGAATCACCACGGTCTGCTCCTCTGACAGGTTGAAGACCACCCAGTCCAAGTCCGCCCCATAATCGGTTATGCTGTGGGTCTGGATCTCGCCCATCCCGATCGGCTTCGCCTGCGTGTAAGTGTTGTCTGGTTCATACGCATCGGGTACGGCCGGTATGAAGTAGGTGTAGGCCATCAGGAACTCGTCCCACGACAGGTCGGTCGAGAAATAGAGCGTCGAATACGCACCTGAGTAGCCCCACCTCGGGAAGTAGATGGACAGTCCGTTCGCACCTGGGAGATAGTTCCCGTGCCCGTTGGATATCATCGCGGCAGTGATCTCGTCCATGACATCCTGAGCCGCCACCTGAACGGACCAGTTCCCCACCCACGCTTTCACCTCAGAGGCGAAATCGTACAGATCCATGTAGTTGTAGTCCGCGAATGACTGCGTGGCGTTCCTCGCCATGGTGATCGCGTTCCTATAAGAACCCAGATTCGCGGTCAACGCATTGGCCAAGGATTCAACGGCCTGATACAGGGGTCCGGTCGCCGCCAAGTTGAGGGCGGACATCGTCACGTCCGTGTCGTTGGAGCTGTAGTTGAGGTAGAACTCCATGTATCGGTTGACGATGCGGGTCCCGAAAGCAGCCGCTCCCATGTTAGGGTCGGCAGCGAGGTCGGAGAGCACCGTGTTGTAGGGCCATCCGTCCCAAGGCACTGTCTCCTCGGAGAAGACCAGGACATCCTCCCGGCTCCTGATCTCGTAGGCCACTTCTGCCATTCCCATCAGGCAAGCATCAAAGCCCACGGCGTCCAGCTTCTCGCCAGTCGCCATCGAGCTGATGTTCAGGGCATTGTCGAGCTCGGACAGCGTCAGGGCGTCCCCCCCGTTTGTGTCGTCCCAGCAGACCGCTTCGTCCCAGCCGCCGCCGTGGTCCCAGAGGACCAACATGTAATTGTCAGCGGGATAGTCCGTCATCCCCCATGTGACGAAGTCCGAGAGCGTGCCGCTCAATCCCATGTCCAGCTCTCCCATGTCCGCGACAGCGTTCTCGGGAGTTGGGGTCATGCCAGGCGTGACATAGAACCGCTTCGTGTGGGTCCAGTCACCATACGAGGCCGAGAAACCGGGCGTCCTGTCCAGCTGAACGATGATGTTGATGTCCGCGTTCGAGCCAACGGAGGACATCTCCAGGAAGTCCGTGAGAGCCACCTCCTCCAGGTTGTTGTCGCCGTCAAGGTAGACCATGAAAGTCCATTTGACCCCCACACCCACCAGCCTCGCCTGGAGCGTGTATGAGGCTATCTCCTGGTTCTGCCCGTCTTCCATGACTTTCACGTAGTATGTTCCAGGGCCGAGTGTGCGGATGATCTGGGACCAGTTGCCTGGTCCACTGTCGTCGTCGACCGCCATTGGGGTCGTTGGCACTCCGCTCATGTTGTACAAGTAGATGACCGTGTCACCGGCCGGACCGGAGGTCCCGATCACGACGTCGCCTGTCTGGTTCATCGTGAACCTGACCCAATCGACGTCTGCGCCACCAGCGTTGATCGTGTGCGCCTGCGAACCGCCGAGAGCGATCGTGGACGCGTTCGTATATGAGTTGTCCGGCTCGTAAATGTCAGGAAGCACAGGGGCCGGTCCTTGAACGGTTACTTGCCGCTGGTAACTGGACGAGGCTCCCAGGTTGTCGTAAACCGTCAGGCGCGCCGTGTACACCCCGGATGCGGGATAGGCGTAGAGGACGCTCGTGCCATTGGAAAATGTACCGTCTCCAAGATCCCATTGGTACGCCGCGATCCAGCCATCTGGATCGTAGGAAGACGAGCCGTCAAACAGGACCCACTCGCCCACCTGGGGATTCGCCGGATAGACCGTGAAATACGCATAGGGCGGAGTGTTGTTGTTCTCAAGGACTGCGATAGCCCACGAAGCCGATGAGCTGGCGCCTTCGTTGTCTACCACCGTGATAGTGAGGTTGTACGTCCCAACCGCTGCATAGGTGTGTGTCACAGTTCCATTCTGAGTCGCAGAGGTAGTGCTGTCTCCGAAGTTCCAGTAGTAGCCCGCAAGGGAGCCTCCATCGGGATCCGATGCCTGCACAGCGAAGGTCAACGGCAAGTTGACCATTGGTGGCATCGGCCAGTAGTTCAGGCCCGTAATCACTGGCGGGCCCATAACCCGGACATCGACCCTGGCAACCCCGTATTCGCCAGCAGAGTCCGTCACTCTCACGCTGACCTGGAATATCCCACCGGTCGTATAGTCGTGCGTGATCCTTTCGCCCGTGCCCGAGGTTCCGTCCCCGAGGTTCCAATTGTACGAGCATTTCCCAGTGCTGTTCGAAGCCGTCGCCTTCAGGGCGACCCTCTCACCGTTCGCACCATGCTGTCGATAGGTGATATCCACCAGGATTTGGGGGGCTTTCGTGTCGACGAAGCCGTACCATCCTTGCTCGTTCGCTGAGATCGAGAAATCGTCCACCACCGCCTGGGGGTCGGATACGGTCAGTGTGAGGTCTTGCGCGGAGATAGAAAGGGAACCCCATGTGACTGTGTCATTCTCCCACATATCCGGGACGGCCGAGAACGTGACATTGGCTATCGGCAGTTCTTGGATCTGAGGTGGACCCATGCTGCCCCCCGCGATCATGACGCCGTGTCCTGGACATGAGGCTGCATCATTGAAGACAAGAGTCGACGCCGAGTTCGAAATGCCATAGAGCGACGCACCGAGCAAATTACCAGATGTGTCGAAGCTGTAAAGTGCGGGTCCACGGCTGCTATTGGTGAAGTCATATGCGCTCCCGACCGCTACAAGCGTGCCATCGGCAGCCAGCACGAGCTTCGTCGCCTCGTGGTACATCATAGGGCTGCCGACGAACTCGCTCCAGACGACATCCAGGTTCGGAGTGAACTTTATGAGCAGCAGGAGACCCTCGTTGAACGCGGCCCCCAACGCGTAGAGGCTGCCGTCGTGGCCAAGGGCCAAGTCCCACGTGTACTCGTATCCGTTTGGAGTATTCAGCAACCTTTGTTTGATGAGATGTCCGGTTGCATTGAACTTCTCGATGCCGACATCATTTGCAAATGACCGATCAGAGAATTCGTATGAGTAGCCTGCTGAATCGACAACGATCCCATATGGTGCCGCTGGGGCGTCTATGGCGCCGATCGACCATCTAACAGCTCCACCATCGCTGATAGAAACGACCGTTCCATCCGATTGGTCTGACCAGGCGGAGGTCACAAGAAAACCACTGGAGTATGGGTCGGTTACGATCCTCACGGGCTGAAAGATACCACCGAGAGCCTTCGCATATAGAAGGGATCCGTCCTTTGTCATCTTGGCGTAGAAGGATACCGTGTAGAGTGAACCTACAGCGGTGTCGACCTCTCCAAGGACGTACAGGTCACCCGATTGGCTGAAGGAAATGTCGTAAATAAGGATGTGGCCGTTGGGCAAAACGAGGTCCCTGTCCCAGATGATGGCTCCGTCCGGGCTGAGCTTCGCGATGAATGAATAGGCCATGCCCCCAATCGTATCCACCGAGTAACCGGCGATATAGACGTTCCCCACCGAGTCGACCTCGATGGCGTTCACAACATCATTGTCGTTCGTTCCCCACGTGTGCCCGTACTGTATTGGCTGGGATCGAGACGCCGTCGGGACGATCGTGCTCACCATGGCTAACGCTACCGCAATTGCAATCCACGCTGTTCTTCTCACCGATATTCCCCCTCCAGGAACCTGATAAAATGGAGCTATCGATAGCTATAAAGTCATTTCGATGGGAGTCCTTGCACTGACCAGGTTTTCACTTGGGCGATGATTCATCGAACGAGGGCGTGATTCGCGGCCAAGAATCACAGTCCCTTGCAGATTTGAGCACAGGTGATTCGGTAAAGACTTTTGGAGAAAGATAGAAAGGGTTCGGGGGAGGGCGACGATGATTAATCACTCGTCCCCTCTTTCTTAGGTCGGCGAATCTGTG
>JBGOXV010000122.1:0-5273 GCA_041479325.1 Thermoplasmata archaeon | reverse complement strand
CATCCCGACGGACCCATGATCGCCAGGATCTCGCCGCTGTTTATCTTGCAGTCCAAACCGCGGAGCGCGATGACTTCCGACTTTCCGGTCTTGTACACCTTGATAAGGTCCTTTATTACGATGTCCGCCAACTCAACCACCTCGTATCCTCAGCACTTCTGCCAATTTGATCCTGCCCGCTCGAGCCGTAGCGAGCAGCGCTGCGATGACCAGCGAGCCTGCAGCCACAAGCACCATAGCCCAGGTGACGTACGTGAACATCATCCTATGAGGCACGACGTCTCCCGAGCCGGGCATCGTGAGCGTATTGGACAGGAAAGCAGAGATCAGGCCGACGATCACGCCCACTGATAGGCCCAGTATCATTAGTGTTATCGACTCCCCCATGAGTATACGCCGCATCTGTGAGCTCGAGGACCCGCGGGCCATGATGCACGCGAGCTCCTGCTCCCGGTCCGTCACAGCGACGAATATGATGAGGCCAACTCCCGCGGACATGATGATGACGGCCATCGCATACTCCATGTAGAGGTAGTCCGACAACGAGCGGAAGGCGAGATTATCCTTGAGGCCGGCCAGCTGATCTTGCATGATGGTGACGGTCGGTGTGGCGTTCGCGCTGTTGAATATCGTCTCTGCAGCGCCAGCTACGGTCTTGGCGTCGGAGCCCTTTGAGACATCGATGAGCGCCCCCGGAGTCTGAAGAGCAGCCGCCAGATCCCGTTCGGGGATCCAATTCAGGGTCCAGTTGTCGACGCACGCGTACATATATCCGAGTCCGGGCAGACCCTTGATCATCCCTATGACGTTGAGGGATAGATCGTAGCTTTGAGTCTGATAGCTGCTCCCGTTGCTCGTGCGCTCCACATTCAGCGTTGCCTCCAGCGTATCTCCCACCAGGATCGACAGGTCCTGGGCGAGGCCCGTCGTCAGAATGATAGAGCCGTTCTCCGCCAATTCATTGAGCATGCCCTTGCCGGAGTGCACGAAGTAGAAATCGGAAGGACGGACGGTGTCCCGATACGCAGAGGAATTCAAGACCGCAGTCTGCATCGACACGCTTCCATATGGGCCACCGGGTGCATACAGTGTCAGATATTTGTAGAGGGCGACATGACTCGCCCCCGAGATCGTCTGAAGCTGATCGAGTCTTGAGAAGTTGATGCTGCTGCCCGGACTATAGCTCGTCACCTTGATGTCCGCGCCGACATCGTACTTCACTTGCTCATGCGCGAGGGCGATAGTGGACTCCATCGTGACGGATATGAAGAGCCCGAACGCGATTGCCAAGGAGATTATCACGGCTATGTTCGACGCGCGCCTGGGATTACGAACGATGTTCTTCTCGACCAGCTGGTGAAGCTCCTTGGTCCAACCCTTGACGAACCAGCTCAGCTTGGAGTAGAGCCTCCTGGGACCCCTGGTCGTCAGTCTGATCACGCTGAGCGACAGCATGAAAGGCATGACCGGGAACAGTATCGTGCCGATCAGCAGCAGGATGGCAACGATCACCTTCGTCATCCAGGACCAGCTCGTGGTGTTGACCCAGTTGAAGCCCACCAGCATGCTGACGATGCTAAGGATGGACAGCGAGAGGAGAACGATGTCCGTACTGGGCTTGTATTCCACCTTCGTGGCTGCATGGGAGTAGTAATGGAGGGCCTCGGCGACATCCGTCTTGGAAGCTCTCTTGAAGGGACGCCACGAGGAGAGCAGCATGAGCCCGACCCCGAACAGGATCGTCAGCTCTATCGCGCTCGCTGACAATTTGAAATCCGTCCAGGAGGTGCTCCCACTTGCCGCTTCGGAGGACAGAGAGAGTGCGGAGCCCAGCAGGAATCTGCTCACGATGACTCCCATGATGAGTCCGATCAGCGCGGCGAACGCCCCCAGCATCACCGATTCGAGGATCAGGGAGAAGAATACGTGCCTGTTGCTCGCCCCTCTGGATTTCAGTATCCCAATCTCTCGTCGCCTGGACGTCACGCCCAGATCCACGCCGACAATCGACAGATAGGTCCCGAGGGCGACCACTGGCAGGGACAGTGCCAAGAACAGGACCTTCTGGGATTCGAGCTGGGGCTGCATGGTCTGAAGCGCGCTCACAAGCGGGCTGGCCGGGACATCGAACCCCTGGGCTTGGCCCTGCCTCTCGAGCCTGTGCTGGATGAACTCGATCCCCTTCACGGTCGCATCGATGTTGGCGAGGTCGATCACCTTGTCCCTTTCGATCCAAATGAGATAACGTACCGAGTTCTGGCCAGAACCCATCGTGAAGTTGCGCATCTCTGAGGTCATCACGGAATCGAACGAGGCCATGCTCAAGACTACAGGGGTTCCCCACTCGTTTGGCAGATACACTCCGGAGCTCGATGTGGACGACGAGTTGTAGGCCGAAGACTGGTACAGAATGGGTACGGGTCCGGCATTGCCGCTGCGGTTCTGGGTCCAAATCTGCGAGACCGTGAACGTGCGGTTCAGATAAGTGTAGTTGTACACATAGGTCATCGTCGTGGTGTTGTACCAAGGTCGACCCTGGGTTTTCGAGATCGACAGCGTGATCGTGTCCGTGACGCCGATGCCGAGACTGTCCGCCAAGTCCTTCGGGATAGCGACCGTGCCGGTGTCTGGCATCTTCCCCGAGATTCCCTCCGCCTTCAAGAACCTGTCAGAGTCGCTGGGGAGGAACGCGAGATAGTACCCTCCGTAGTAGTAGTAAGTTGGTTGTGTGGAGCCAGGCAGACCCCATCCGTGGACCACGACGAAAGGATTCGCCTCCTGGACGTTGTTCACGGACTCTATCAGGTCCACAGAAGCATTGAAGGTGGCCGTACTGAAGGACGAATTGACAACCGAGTACTGCGACGCAGTGAAATCCACATCGACCTTATCGACGGCGGACCTCAGCAAACCATAGGCGGACGAGTCGACGGCTATCAGCGAGCCGGAGACCAACGCCATCGCGAGCGCGATCCCGAGGGCAGCGAAGAGCGAGCGGCGCTTGTTCCTTAGGACTCCCTGGAACGAGTATCTGAAGAATGTCAGCACGCTCAAACCCAGCTTCCCTCCTGGGGGAGGATTGGGAAGGCTCTTCTAGAACTTTGTGGAGACGCTCGTGCTCACCGCTTCTTGGGGTGTCTCCTGAAGAAGAGGATCGAAGCGGTGGGCTCCACCTTCACGATCTCCCTGCGGATCTGCACTTGTTCCGAAGGAGAGGTTCGCGGCTGCGGCTTAGGTGACGACTTCGCTGTCACCTTCTCGACCTTCTTCTCGGCTTTCTTCTCAGCCTTGTCGACCTTCTTCACTCCCTTGATCTCGGCCCTGCCCACCTTCGCTCCAGCCCTGATTCCGGCCTTGTCGACCTTCTCCCCGGCCTTCATCTCAGCGCTTCTTGCCGCTGGACCAGCAATCGGGCGCGTCGGGATGGGTTGCTCCACCGGCTCCACGACGACCGTCTCGATGGGGTGGATCGGCACCTCTGAGGGTTTCTCCGGAGCCTTCCCCTTGGACACGTAGACCTCCGTTCCTCCGATGCCCTTGAAGTGCATGTGATCGGTCTCCATGAGCAAAGCGAGCGGAAGTATCAGCTCGCTCCTCTTCAGGTTGGTTGCCTCGAGTATCTGATCGACGGTGGCACCCTCCCCTTCAGTCACCTGCAGTATCGTCTTGATGGCCTTGTTCATGTCGATGTGCTCCATCCCAGGGTGAACGCTGAATTCGGCCCGCTGATCCACGATGTTCGCGAGGAACTCTTTGGACTTCTTGACGAACCCGGTCGGGTCCTGGTCCAGCAAGGTCCTCAAGTAGCTCGCGTCGAGGCCCAGCTGCTCCCAGCCGTTGATCTGGTCCAGGCACATGCTCCTGAAGTACTCCCTGCGCATCCCCTGCATCGCGCTCTCGCTTCCAGGGTTGATGTCGAGGGCGATCCGATAGTGCTCCAGAGCATCTGTCGTATGGCCCAGCTTGGAGAACAACTTCGCCATGTTCAGGTGGGCGTCGAACATCCGGGGTTCGTACAGGATCGCCTTGTCGAAGCATATCAGGGCGTCCTCGTCCTTGCCCATCTGCTGATAAACCGCGCCCTTGTTGTTCCAGGCATACGGGTTCTCAGGGTCGACCTTGATCGCGTGGTCGAACGCCTCCAAGGCCTGTTGCTGCTTGCCCTCGAAGGCGTACATGTTCCCCATGTGGCACCATGAGACGCTGTCGTTGGGCTCGATGCTCAACGCAGTGTCATAGTGGACCATCGCCTTCTGATAGTCCTTCATGCGGTAGAGCGCATCGGACTTCAGGGTCCATGGAAGCGCGAACCTGTCCTCTATCCCCACGCGGGCGCATTGCCGGATGGCACCGTCGGCCTGCTTCAGGGCACTCTTGTAGTCCCCCGATGCGATGAGCGAGTTCGCAGACCTCATGTTCCTCCAGAGGAAGATGTAGACACGCTCTCGCCACACATAGAGCATCAGCGGCAGGAAGGAGAACGTGACTCCGATGAAAGCGAGCGTCCTGTCATATTCCGAGTATGTGCCAGACACCACAATCCCAAACTGCTCGTGGAACGCGACAAGGAAGATCGCCATCGCCCCGATCAACCACGCCCCCAGGTAGCCGTCCCTTGTCTGAAGCGACTGCACCGAGATTAGTGCGAACACCATGCCCGATATCAGGAGCACGAGGTTCAACAGGGTGAACAGGAAGAATTGGCTTGGGGGAGTCCTGGCGACGTTGAAGGCCTCGTGCACAGGAACGAGCACCATAAGGACGACTCCGGTGCCGTACATGATGAGCCTGAGGCCGTCGTGATCAGTGATGGTCTCCGACGCGAGCACCATCATAAGGAACCCGTACAGCAGCGTTATGCTCAATAGAATCGCCCACGCGTCGAGGGATTTTCCCCAATATACCATGGCCACCCCGCTAAGCGAGAGTAGGACGAACCCGAGTGTTGCGAGCAAAAGCCTCGGGACGGGTAGGCCATATTCATCAGGGCCTCGGCGCGTGGACGAGAACAGCATGATCATTCCGAAGAAGACGAACACACCAGTCACTATCAGCACATACGCGTTGTAGATCGACCAGCCGCTGTACCACAACCTCGTGCTGGCGAAGAACTCGATGGCAACTGCCACGAGCACCGACGCGTAGAGCAACAGCACGAACAGTCTCGGCCCGCCGACCATCGGCACGAAGGGCCTGTCCGCCTCTGTCCGTTCGTCGAACGATCTGATCATGTTCACGAACGATGATGCGGACGCCTTTGCGGCGCCGTTCTT
>JBGOXV010000121.1:0-5390 GCA_041479325.1 Thermoplasmata archaeon | reverse complement strand
GCAGCGTTGACCAAGACCATCGTGCTGACCGTGACAGACACAGTCGGACAGACAAACTCGGCGACCAAGACCGTCACTCTGCAGGACAACGCGCCTGTAGCGGCGTTCACGATCGCCCCACCGACTGGGCTCGCAGTGAGCGTGGATGCTTCTGCATCGACCGATGACCACGGGATCGCCAGCTACGCCTGGAACTTTGGCGACTCGACAACTGGAACGGGCGTGACAGCCACGCACACCTACGCAGGGTCGGGTACCTACACCATCACCCTGACCGTGACGGACACAGTGGGACAGACGAACCTGGTGACCCACCCTGTCACTGTTAGCCAAGGATCCCCGCCACCCGTAGCGTCGTTCACAGTGACTGTGAGCGGTGCCACAGCGAGTGTGGATGGTTCGGCGTCTACCAGCAGCGCTGGAATCGCCAGCTACTCATGGGACTGGGGCGACTCGATAACCGGACCCAGTGCCGTGACCGCCTCGCACGTCTACCTGTCGTCGGGCACGTACACGATCACGCTGACCGTGACCGACACCCTTGGCCAGAAGGGCACGCTGAGCAAGACAGCGACTGTCGTCAACAGCGGCATTCCGCCGCCCCCATTCCTGATCTACGGTGCGACGTGGGCTAGCGACGGTGTGACTCCATTGGTCGGCTGTACGGTAACCATCACCGACGTTAGGACCGGCACCACCCTCATCGGGGTCGTGTCTGATGAAACCGGATCCTACTTCGGCGACATCAGCCCCCTGTATCCCGTTGTGGGCGACACCATAATCGTGAAGGCGATTGGCCCAGCCGGACAAACTGGATCGGGCACGGGAGTCGTCGGTACCTCACCGTATTTGGGCATAGACGTGACCCTATCCGGATAGGCGAGGTGGAGGAGAGCAGCGCAAACCCTTTTCACAAACCTCTTTCCAAATTCCTTTATCCATATCAACGACGGGGGGGACGGAATCGAGGAAACCCATCGATCGCGCGCCAAGGATTGGGCGCACAGTGCACAGTGGTGACTCAAGCCAAGCTCGATGCGATAACCACCCGCAGAAAGGGAAGCAAGCAGCGGACACAAGGCTGCAGGTGTTCAACAAAAGTGCGCTAGGCAGATGCACCGCTTTGAAGATTTCCGCGACTCTGATCGTGTTGTTGTTCCTGTTAACAACCTTTGCGGGCTCGGTGCGTGACACGCCGGTTGCCCGTGCGACCGCTTCGTCTTCACCCTTTGGCCCGCCCGTCATGATCAACGACAACGCGGCAGGCGAACAAACGGCGCCAGTGGTCACCGTAACCAACGGGAATGAGGTGTTCGCGGTGTGGCAGGACTCGCGCTCCAGTCCCGCGTGGAGCGCCATCTACTCATCTAGGTCCTTCAACAACGGAACGACTTGGGCCCCGAACAAGAGGGTCGACGATCCCATTTTCAATTCATCCAGACCGCAAGGGCCCGCTGTCGCCGTGTCAAGGAACGGAACTATACTGATCACATGGCAGGACAACCGTAGAAATACGCTCGACTATGACATCTTCTTTGCGAAATCGTACGATGGCGGGGTCACGTTCAAGAAGAACGTCAAGGTGGACGATTCCAAGAGTTCCCCGGCATCATGGCAAGAGCGACCTTCTGTAGCTGTCACTCTTGGGGGCACTGTGTACATCGCCTGGACCGACGACCGCACAGGGATCCTGCGGGTGAGAGGGGCCTACTCGACCGACATGGGCGCCACATTCTCACTTAGCAAGGAGTTAGTATCCACTGGCACGAGCGGACAGAACGAAGTGGATCTCGCTGCGAACGGAAATCGCATTTTCGCGGCATTCATAGACAACGCCACGGGAGTGAACCATCCGTATGTCTGCAGCTCGACCGATGGAGGAAAGAGCTTCACCGTCCCCACCAGGCTGGACGATACGGGCAGCCCGGGCAAGGCGCAGAACGGGGTATCAATCGCCCCTATGCCCTCGGGAGGGGCTATTGCAACCTGGGCGGATTCCAGGAATGGCGATTCCGATATCTACGCATCCTTCGTGTCCGCTGACGGCAAGACCGTGACATCGAACATCAGGGTGGACAACGACTCGACCTACAACTACAACTGGCAGGAGGCCCCTGCAGTCGCTGCAGACCAGCTCGGGAACGTCTATGCCGCCTGGCAGGACGAGAGGACCACCGGGTATCCCGCGATACGCTTCGCGGTCCTGAAGGCCGGCAAGAGCCAATTCGGAGCGAGCACCGAGGTGGCGAGACCCGGCAGCACCGATATGCAGTTGAGGCCGACGGTGACCGTCAGGGACCCTGGTCACGTGTTTGTGGCCTGGCAGGACGATAAGGCGGGCACGAGTGATGTCTACCTAGCCGCAGGGTACATCCCCAACCTCTACGACCTTCCATTTGTTGGTGGTTGGAACTTCTTCTCGCTATTCATTGCCAACTCAACCTACAAGGCGAGCACTCTTGGCCTGATGAAGGGTGATATGGTGGCTCAATGGAACATATCGAGGGGAGTCTATGACAAGCTGTACGTTGTCGGAGTCTCTCCACCGATATCCGACTTCGCCATCAGACAGAGCACTGGTTATTGGGTCTACGCATTGGCTGCGGAGACCATCAGCCTAAACGGGACCGTCCCGACATCCAAACAGAGCAAGACGCTGACAGGCCCGACGGGTGGCTATTGGGCTGCGGTAGGCTTTGTGGCGTTCAACTCGACAAGGCGTGCGAGCGACATACCCGCGATGTACAGCGTAACAGGCGGAGTCACGGCGGTTGCCTCCTACAACCCGACCACAGGCAAGTACAGCATCTACGTGGTCGGCTTGCCTTCGACGGACTTCAAGGTGGTACCTGGCCAAGCATATTGGGTATGGTGCGTCACTAGCGGCGTGTTGAGCTACAACCCATGAGATGACGGAAGTGATGTGCACCGGTAGGGCGTGCGGCTCAGTCTGATCGCAGACTGCGACTCTCGAGCAAGACCGGTAAGACGACATCTATCATCTGGAACATTGCATTCTTCGTGGAAGGCGATGGCCCGTCGAGGGCATGCTTGAACATTTCTAATATAGTTCGAAACACATCAATCAACCGGCAATGAAAGACATCAGACTCGAGCCTATGAATGAGCACGAGTATGCCAGCTTCATCCTAAGGGAGATCAAGGACTACGCGACGGAGAACGTTGCAGCAGGACGATGGCTCCCCGACGAGGCTATCGCGCAATCGAGGAAAGCTCACGAGAACCTCCTACCAAGTGGCCGGGAGACTGCCAATCAGTACTTCTTCGTCGTCAGAGAGAGAGGTACTGGCGAGGAAGTCGGTGCCGTCTGGCTCGCAATCTTGGAACAGGCCAAGGAGAAGGAGGCATTCGTGTACTACATCGAGATACTCGAAGGGTCCAGGGGCAAGGGCTTTGGCGGCGTGACCCTGATAGCAACCGAGAAGAAGGCGCGAGAACTCGGGGCTTCAAAGATCTCGTTGCACGCATTCTGGCACAACCAGCGCGCAGTGTCCCTCTACAAGAGTGCCGGATATGAGGTAACGAGCGTCAACATGTCAAAGAGGATCCAGTAGAACGAGGTGTCCAATGGGAGGAAGCATGGGCAGGCGGAGGACCGGGACCGATGATTGGATAGAGGATTGGCCCTGGTTCGGCGGAAGGCCTGGAAGGAAGGCGGGCAAGTGGTTCGCGCTTTACGTTCTCCTTCTGGTGACCTTCGTGTTCCTCATCATCTATGCATTCTTCACGTTGCAGATTTGCCTGGGCGTCGTGCTGATCTTCGTTTGCGCAGGCATCGCGGCGCTGCCCAGTCTTTTCCTGATCGGTTCGAGGATCTAGCTTTTCGACTCGACCCCTCTCGAGAGGACTATGTACAACCCGCCCACAACGAGGACCCCCCCGACGATGATCCAGCGACCTGGGACCTCCTGTGGCAGCAGGAGATAGGCAAGGATCGACGCTCCCACTGGCTCGCCCAGGACGCCCGTGGCGACGATGTGCGCCGGGAGCTTCTTGAGGGCATAGTTGAACATCGTGTGCCCTCCGATCGTAGGTATTATCGCCATCAGTAGGAACAGAGTGAGCTCACGGGTGCTTGTGACGACTATCCTGTTCCCCAGCACGGCCGCCGACACCAGGAGGAGGAGCGCCGAGAGACCATAGACCGAGAACGCGTACGGGGTGAGGGAGATGGACTTCCTCGCGACCCTTCCAGAGAGGAAGTATATCCCTGCGCATAGCCCGCCGATGAATGCGAGGAGGTCGCCGAGCAGCTTGCTGCCCCCCACGGAATAGTCACTTATCGAGATGAAGCCGACTCCAGAGAACGCGACAACGATGCCAATCGCTGCCATCTTCTTGACGCGTTCCTTCAGCACGAAGTGCGACACGCCCGCGACGAAGATCGGGTGCGACGTTACGAGGATGACCGATGTGGATACAAGGGTGAGGGTCATCGAGGTGATCCAGAGCCCGAAATGGAATGCCAGGGCAACGCCGCTGAGGATGATCAGCAGAACCTCCTTCCTGTCGAACGACCTCAGTTCGGCGAATCCTCCGGTCAACACCATGACCGGGAAGAGCATGGCGCAGGTGAGGGCGAGCCTGTAGCCAGCTATGATGAAAGGAGGGCTGTCGCTCCATTTGGTAAATATGGACGCGAAGGAGATGGAAACCATCGCTATGGCAATGGCAGAATATGCTCTGGAATTCCCGCTCATCGCCTTCACGAAGCTCACCGCAGTGGCCAGATGGTGTCCTTGATCAGTAGATCGTGACGCCTTTGACGCCCTTCGCCTGTCGGATAATCGGTATCAACTCGGATGGGACTTGGCTCTCCGTCACGATGAACAGCTTCGGCTCCTCCGAGGTCATCGGGTCATCCACGATGGCCTGCCGGATACTGATCCCGCCCTTCTGGAGTATGTCAGCTACCGCGGCTATGATGCCCGGTTCATGAGCGTTCGTCGGTGTGATCTCGATGGCGCTCCAGCCCATCGCCGAGGCAGCGTTCTTGAGATGGTTGGTGGGCAACAGCTGGGAGAAGAACTTGAGTAGGGTCGGGTCCCCTTTGATCGTCTCGATAGTGGACTTCACGACCCTCCTGTCGACTCCAGCGGCCCTGGCCAGCGCGGAATCGGCAATCTGGACGTCTCCACACATCACCTGGTCCCTCTCGATCCTGAGTCCATATCTGAGCAGGTACCTGGCCACCTTGGCCTGGGACGGATACTTTTCGAAGTAGTTTGATATCTTGTCCCACATAACTCTCGATGAATACATATGTACAGTAATAGATTAATATTGCGACCATTGTACGCGTTCGCACGGCAATCTGGCAGCAACGGATTTATACGTCCAGTGCCTTTGGCAAATACATTGACAAAGTT
>JBGOXV010000120.1:0-5395 GCA_041479325.1 Thermoplasmata archaeon | reverse complement strand
GATGTGCTCGAAGCCCTTGTGGGCCCTGTAAGCGATGGCTCTGTCCGTGAAAAGGCTGGCGAAGCATTGCTTGATGGACTTCATCACCGCCGTCTCGCCTCTCACGTTCAGGACGGTCTCGTGTTGTCCCGCGAACGAGGCTCCGTCCAGGTCCTCCGAGGTCGCACTTGACCTGACCGCGACGCTCGGATTCGGCATGTTGAGCCTACGGCCGAGCTCCCAGTATCCATAGCCGACCTCGCGTCTGACCTCCTCCGGAAACTCCGACTCGATGAACATCTTCCGGATCTTCTTGCCCCTCTCTGCGACGTCCGTGGGATTGTCGGAATCGAGGTCCTTGAGGGCATCCTTGATCTTGTCCTCGAGGCCGTTCTGATCGATGAATTCCCTGAAAGCTTTCGTGGTGATGGCAAAACCCTCGGGCACTCTGACGCCCATCTTCGTGAGGTGCCCGATCATCTCGCCAAGCGAGGCGTTCTTGCCGCCGACCTTGGCAATATCCTTCAGGCCGACCTCGTTCAGCCAAAGCACACGCTCGTTGGTTCTCTTGGATGAGATGTTCTCCCCTTCGAGCATTTTTGCCACGCCCTGAACAGGTTAGGCATCGCATTCGCACGATCGATGAGCCCTGGGCGACGACAGGGCAACCAACGTGCCACATCCAGCGAGCCGCTGAGAACAGCCGTAAGTGCACCCAGAAAGACGCGCGGACTATGTCTGGGGTTACTGACTGCTCACAACGATACCTGGATAAATGTCCCACTCTTAATAACATTTCTCAGTTACTTTTCGCCGCCGGAGATGTCAGAGACAAATGCCACGACCCGGAAGCGTTTGGGACGCGAGTGTCCGCTCGGTAGCGGAATGCCTGGAGAAAGGAATTAATCCACGACTGCGTTCCGCACGCGAAGGCTGCAGACATGAAGCTCGCGATGCTCACTTACAGTACCAAACCGCGTGGAGGAGTCGTGCACGCCCTCAAGCTGGCGGAGAGGCTTTCCGCATTGGGAGTCGACGTCACGGTATTCTCGTTGGCGCGCTCAGACGATCTTGCCGGACTCGGCGGATACATCCGGAAGGTTTCCGTGCCGTTCAGAATCATTCCATATGAATGGCACCCAGATCTGATGACCAGATTGCACAGGATGATAGAGGCCTATTCAAAGAACCTTCCCAGAGATGTCGATTTGTTCCATGCTCAGGATTGCGTCGGTGGGACCGCTCTCGCGCGGATGAAATCGCAGGGAATGATTTCAGCCCCCATATTCCGCACGATCCATCACATCGACGACTGCGCCGAGCCAAGCCTGCTCGAGTTCGAGAAGAAGGCCCTGGGGTCCGCGGAGCACAGGTTCGTAGTGTCGAGATACTGGCAGGATGTGCTTCGGAACCAGTATGGGTACGACTCGATCGTTACATACAATGGGCTGGACTTGGAGGACTTCAGCCGCCTTCCGCCTCGCAAATCCAAGTCGCCAAACGTGCTTTTCGTCGGTGGGCTCGAACCGCGGAAAGGGCTCGAGTATCTCGTGCTTGCGATGGAACATGTGGTGCACGAGATACCGGACGCGAGACTTGTTGCTGTGGCCAAGACCGGCTTCGGGGGAACGGACAACTGGCACTTCTTTGAGCATCTCGCCCGCAAGGCGGGCCTGATGGACAACGTTGATTTCCAGGAGTCGGTCAGTCAGGAGGTTCTACTCGGATTTTATTCTGATTGTGATATATTGGTCCTCCCTTCAAGGACCGAGGGCTGGGGTCTTTCCCTGATGGAGGCGATGGCCTGCAAGAAGCCCGTGGTCGCGAGCCGGGTCGGTGGCATCCCTGAACTGGTGCGCGACGGAACCGACGGCATCTTGGTAGGGGCAGGAGACGTCGCTGGGCTCTCGCAGGCAATCTTGAGACTGCTCAAGGATCCCGATCTCCGACGACGGATGGGCGGAGCCGGATGGGAGAGAGTCGGCAAGTACTCGTGGGACTCGACTGCGCGAATCGTCCTTGAAGAGTATCGACGGGTTCTTCGACTCGATTGAACTCCTAGCTGGCCGGCTCACACGCCGCATGTCGATGACCATTTTGGAGCATCCAGGGCAATGCGAGTCGTACTGGCCGAAGGCAGCCAATCAGGAACCCTTTCATTTCATCTGGCGAAGACCTAAAATAACCGCTCCATCCTTGCATTTTGAGTTCGAGCTGGAGCACCAGCGCAATCGAACTTGGCCCGTCCTCCAGCTCCCGATGCCAACGACACAGGGCAGAAAAGAACCAAGGGAAGGAGAGCCGGGATATGGGACACAGGATCGTGCTGACCGCAGACAGGACATTGATGTCAAGCTACAACGGCAGCATGTTCGTGGGGTTCGCCGCTTGTTTCCCGCGGGTCCTCCCAAAATGGCTATACACAAGACTATTCTGTCCACCCCAGGACCGACGGTCGGACACGGTCGATTTGGCACCTGGAGGTCTGAGGAGGATCGAGGCGTCGCTGATTGACTCGGGGATACCCGCTGAGGACATAGCGGTTGCACATCCTGACAGACTAGGAAGAGTGGTCGATAACTCGACCAAGGTCATTGGGATTTCGACTTCCGATCCGCTAGGTTTGGCACCTGCCTCGAGCACATTCTCAAGCCTGCTCAGAAAGGAGGTCTACACAGCCTACTTCTTCAGGAAACTGATGGAGAACCCGGCCCTCAGAGCCTCGGGTGCGAGGATCATTGTCGGAGGGCCTGGAGCTTGGCAGTTGCAGGGCGAGACCACACGGAGGGGTCTGGGCATCGACTGCCTCGTCGAGGGGGAGGGCGAGCTGGTAGTTCCGGGTCTGTTCAAGGACGCGCTCGATGGGAAGCCGATTGCCCCGAGGGTGTTCGGAAGCGCAGTCCCCATCGACAAGATACCGATGATAAGGAAGGGCACCGTCAACGGGAACGTGGAGATCAGCCGAGGCTGTGGCAGAGGCTGCGATTTCTGCACCCCGAACATGAGGACCGTGAGGCACATGCCACTGGAGCGCATCCTGGAAGAAGTCAGGATCAACCTCCAGTCGGTCAACAGGATCACCTTGCATGCCGAGGACGTGTTGCGGTACAAGGCGAAGGGCATGGTGCCAGACAGGACCGCCGTCGCCGACCTGTTCGAGAAGGTCGTGGCAATGTGCGACAATGTCTGCCTGAGCCACCTCGCGCTCTCGTCAGCACTCGCGTGTCCGGGCCTCGTCGAGGACATCAGCCACATAACCGGGGCGGACAGCGGCAAGATGACCGTCTATGGCCAGACCGGCATCGAAACCGGGTCACCAGCACTTGTCAGCAAGCACATGAAGGGAAAGGCCAAGCCGTTCGAGCCCGAGAAATGGCCCGAGGTTGTGAAGGAATCGTTCAAGCTCCTGCAAGACAACCACTGGGTCCCTTGCGGCACCATCGTCATGGGCCTCCCAGACGAGAGGGTCCGGGACGTCGAGATGACCCTCGACCTGATCAGGGATCTCAGGCCGTACAAGAGCCTGATCGTCCCATTATTCTTCGTCCCGCTCGGTGAGATGAGGGAGGACGAATTCTTCAGGTCCGAGGCTATGCTTCCTGAACATTGGATTCTTCTGGCAGAGTGCATCGAACACGACTTCCACTGGGCGCCCATTCTGATGGACGAGCTCTTCTCTCAAGATAGGATGAGCAGACCAAAGGCCGCTGGTTTCAGGCTGGTGAAATGGGCCTTCGAGTTCAGGATGAAGAAATACCTGGAGATCATGAAGGAGGGCAGAGACCCACGTGATGAAGGTCCGCCACTGGACATCTATCCGATGGCGTTCGAGCGCACGAAGCTCGAAGCGTGATATCTAGGCTGCCTTCCCTTCGGCTTTCTCACCCTGGCCAGTCCCGGCGACGAGGTATATCGCCAGCATCACCATGATCGCTCCGGCCACGGCCGCTGTGCTCAGGGTCTCCTCGAGCCAACCTATGGATATCGCGAGAGCCGTCAGGACCTCGACCAGCATGATCGTGGCGGACGCCGTCGCGGACACGCCCTCGAGCCCCATTGCCCACAAGAGCGTCGCGATGGAGGTGCAGAACAGGCCGAGGTACACAATGGCCACGAGACCTAGCGGCTTGACAGTGAAGTCCCCGCCCCCGGTGAGGAGCAGGTAGGCTGTCGGGATCGTCAACCAGAGAGCACAGGTGGCTATCGCCGCAGAGCTGATCTCGATGCCAGTGTGCTCAGCCAGCATCTTCTTGTTCAGGACAATAAAGAACGCCCAGCTCCAACCCGCGACGTAGACGATGATGTCGCCGAGCACCTGGCCTTGTTCGAACCTGAGCTCGTTGTTCAATGTCAGCAGGAAGGCGCCCGAGATGCCGAGGACGATTCCTGCAGCCTGTATCTTGCCAAGGCGTTCCCGGAACGCGAAGTACGAGATGATCGCGACAGCGACGATGTTGATGTCCACGAGGAGCGCGGTCTTCGATGCGGTCGTCATAGTGAGGCCGATGTATTGGAGCATGAACCCGCCGGCGTTGAACCCTCCGATCAACCAAATGATGGGTTTCCTGAAGATCGAGAATGAGATGAGGCGGAACGTCGCGACGACAGCGATGGTGATTGCGGCCGCGACGATGAACCTCAGCCAGAGGAAGAAGACATCGTTCCCGACGTACCTCAGGCCGAATTTCGTCACTGGAAAAGAAGTGCCCCAAACGAGACTCGCGAAAACGGTCAGGTAGACTGCACTTCTCCAGTCCCTGGATGCCATCGGAACGGTAGAACGCGGCGAGGTATTAGAACAAATCGGGAGTCTACTTCGGTGGTTCCTTCGGAAGGTCTACGTGGAAGACGCTTCCTTTGCCCACCTGGCTCTCGACCCATATCCTGCCTTGGTGCGCCTCGATTATGCCCTTCGCTATTGGCAGGCCGAGCCCGAGCCTGTCTACCTGACGCGAGAGGTCGTTGCTCGTGACGATGTGGAACCTGTCGAATATCCTGCCCAACGCCTCGAGGGGTATGCCCACGCCATTGTCCTTCACCCAGACATGGAGCATCCGACCCTCGTCCCTGGCACTGACCTGGATCCTCCCACCATCCTGAGTATACTTCAACGCGTTGTCGACGAGGTTGCTGAAGACGTCCTTCAGCCTCCGCCTGTCAGCCATGATCAACGGGAGCCTTCCCTCGACCTCCAGCTGGAGCGTCTGTTTCTTGATCTCGGCGTCGTGCATCCGACCCTCAATGATCTCACCGAGTATCGCATCAACCCGCACTGGTTCCAGATGGATCTGCAGCGAACCCTTCTCGAGCCGGCTGACATCCAGCATGCTTTCGACGAGCCCGTAGAGCTTGTCGGTGTTGGCCTTGATGATCTTCAGGCGCGAGGCGAACTTCGGCTCAAGCTTGGAAGAATACT
>JBGOXV010000119.1:0-5399 GCA_041479325.1 Thermoplasmata archaeon | reverse complement strand
CTGACGCACATACCGGTGAGATACATCGATGAGGCGGTCAGGAAGTCACGCAAGATGGGCGCGGAGATCATCGTCGTCCACGGGGAGACACCGGTCGAGCCTGTGGAGCGAGGCACGAACAATGCAGCCGTCTCCAATCCAGATGTGGACATCCTCGCGCACCCCGGTATGATCGACATCGGCGACGCCGAGCTTGCCGCGAAGAACGATGTCATCCTGGAGATCACTTGCCGGAAGGGGCATTCATTGGCGAACGGTCACGTGGCTGCCATGGCGAGGGAAGCGAAGGCGACCATGCTTGTCAATACTGACACCCACAGCCCGAGCGACTTGAGCACGATGGCGTTCGCGCATACTGTCGCGAGCGGATCTGGTCTTACCCCTGAAGAGGTCCGGAAAGCCCTTGTGACGAATCCTGAGAGAATGCTGAAGAGACTGAAGCGTGACTGAGTCGTTATTCAGTTCATCGTGGTTTCTTAATAACCGAGAAATACAAGCGGAGCGTTCCCGTCTCCGAGACCATGACCATTGTGAGCATTTCCGTTTCGGACGAGTTGCTAGGAAGGTTCGACGAGGTTTCGACCGTGAAAGGGTTCAGGTCGCGCTCGGACGCGATGCGCGAGTCGATGAGGTCCTTCGTGGACGAGGCCGAGTGGGAAAGTTCCGAGGGCGAGAACCAGATCGTCATAACGATGATCTACGATGAGATAGGACCGAGGAGCGAGCTCTCGATCCTCCAGCACAGGTACGAGGAGATCCAGATGATGCTCCACCTGCACATCGAGAAGGGGCAGTGCATGGAGGTCTTCATCGCTCGAGGAGAGAACAGCAGGTTGCGGGAGATCCTCGGCAAGATACGGAAGGTCAAGGGAGTGCGCTCGATCAGGTTCATCTCCACCCCGAGACAGGTTGGATGAGGGAAGCGAGGAGTGCTTGCCATGAATGGAATCAAGCTCAATCCGAACATCAGGCTCAGGGTGATGACTGATGACCAGCTTGAGACGGTACATGAGGCCTCTCTTAGGATCCTTGAGAAGACCGGGGTCAGGTTCGACAGCGAGGGATCGAGGAAGCGATTGCTGAGCTCGGGAGGGGCCAATCATCCGACGAGGAAGAGGGTAGTCACTTTCCCGAGGGCGATGGTCGAGGATGCGATCGGCAAGGTGACACATCACAACGTATACTACGCCAGAGACCGGAAGCTGGATATCCATTATGACGGGGAGCACATGTTTCCGTATGCCGGCGGCGGAGACCCGAAGATGATTGACCTTGATACGGGTACCGTGAGGGCATCAACATACGAGGATGTCGAAATGGGCGCCAGGCTTGGTGACGCGTTGGAGAATAATCACTTCTCGTCTAGCTTGGTCATGGCCAATGATGTTCCTCCGGGACTCGTGGTCCTGAAAACGTTCGAAGCCATGGCGAAGAACACGACCAAACCGATGTCCACCTACGCGCCAGACAAGGCGAACTTCGATTTCCTCATGAAGATGGCAGCATGCGTCGCAGGCAGCGCCGAGGAGCTTAGGAAGAGACCGCTGATCAGCATCTCCGGATCTCCAAGCAGCCCCCTGACATATGGTGAGAACAACTGCGAGGTTCTGTTGAGGAGCGTGGAGAATGGCATACCCTTCCAGCCCGTGCCTTGCCCAATCTGTGGTGAGACGGGTCCGATGAGCATAGGGGGCGCCCTGGCCCAGCAGAACGCCGAGATACTCGGCGGGCTGATGCTTGTCCAGACGGTCACAACGAAGCTGCCGATGCTTTACTCGGGAAGAGTGTGCTTCATGGATCCGCGCACTGGCAGGGACCTATGGGGAATCCCGGAGGAGGCCCTAGTGTCGGCTGGCCTCGTCCAACTAGCTCGGAAATACGGAATGGTTTCAGACACCAACGGCATGTCCTCGGATATCACAAGGTGGGACATGCAGATGGGGCTCGAGTTCATGATGACTGGCCTTGTGCCAGCTTTGGCCGGAGCTGAGAGCATCTCAGGGGTCGGCGGCGGATGGGAAGGCGCCAGCAGTCTCGAGATGATGGTGATCGGGAACGAGGTCTTCCACGACATCTCAAGACTCCTACAGGGCTTCCAGGTGGATGACCAGACGATTGGACTCGACATAATTGACAAGGTCGGGCACATGGGTGGGTTCCTTGCTGAACGGCACACGATGGACAACCTGCGCAGGGGGGAACTGAGGATATCGTCCCTTTGGGACAAGCGCACATCGGGAAAAGCGACGAAGGAAGGGTTCAAACCGATACAGGAGACAGCTAGAGAAACTGTCAGGAAAATTCTAAAGGAACATTCACCCGAGCCATTGGATGGAGAAATTGTGAGGGCGATGGATGCCGTTGTGAACGAGGCAGCCAGGACGCTCGTGAGATGATCCCGATGGAATGTGCTCCCGCCGGGATTTGAACCCGGGTATCGAACTTTCGCCGGCCTGCCGCGGACAGCAGCCACGAGAGGCTCGAATGATTGGCCGGACTACACTACGGGAGCATGCTGGAATTGTCCAAAACGGATGGCCTTAGATAAACTTTGGGGAGATTCGGGAAGGCGGCAAAGTACTTCCGCCAAATGGACAATGACGAGGGCCAGATGGTGGTAGATTGAGGCGCCTAAGCTCCAAGAAGGTAATCTACGCGTTCTCTCCGGACAACAGACCAGCTTACAATGTGCACCGGGGCGAACCCGTAATCGTCGAGACCCAGGACTGCTTCTCAGGCATGGTGAAGAGCCCGAAGAAACTCTTCGAAGATGTCGCGATGGGCGACGTGAATCCGGCGACCGGTCCAATCAACGTCGAGGGCCTCTTTGCTGGGGATACGGTCTGCGTGTCCATCGACAGGATCAAATGCGGGCCGCTCGGAATCATGATGTGCTCGCCCAACGTCGGATTCCTGAGCAACGATGTGCGTAAATCCCGGACGAAGATCCTCAAGATACACGGCGACAAGGCCACCTTCTCGCCTGGCTTGGAAATCGATCTCAGACCCCATATAGGGGTGTTGGGGGTCTCGCCTTCGAAAGGGAAGTGCCCGACCTTCCATCCCGGAGACCACGGAGGGAACATGGACACGGTCGAGGTAGCAGCGGGATCCAAGGTCTATCTGCCCACATTCGTGGACGGAGCGATGGTGGCGATGGGGGACCTCCACGCGGCCATGGGGGATGGTGAGATCTCCGGCACAGGCGTCGAAGTCTCAGGGGAGGTCGCTGTCCGATTCACAAGGAGCGAAGACATCCAAGCCGCAAGGCCATTGATCGAGACCCGCACCCAGTGGATCACCTATGCAGCGGCGAAGACCCTTGAAGAAGCTTCGAGGCGCGCGTCCTCGGACCTCGTCAGACTGGTGTCAAGCAGGACGGGGGTGGATTTCGAGGAGGCCTACATGCTCGCGAGTGCGGTCGCTAATCTGAAGATATCGCAGGTCGTCGATCCGCTCATGGCCGCAAGGATGTCCATCTCGAAGCGGTATCTCTGATGGAACTAGCGAACTCAAGCGATGTCCTCGTCCCCTTCTCTCCAATCGAGGCCAGGGGTACGATAGCCTATCTTGGGGGCGGGCTGGAACTTGCGCTTGTGTGAGGACATCCTGACCATCATCGAGATCCTCTCAACCTCCTTCCGGGAGGTCTCCGCTCTCTGTGCTATCACCTTCTCGTCGAGACCGAGTTCGATCCCCAGAAGGATCGCATCCAGTCTTTCATAGGTGATCCCCATCTCGCCCTCGTCCGTCTGCCCCTTCCAGAGGCCAGCCGAGGGGGCCTTGGCGATTACCTTCTTCGGCAACCCCATTTCGCGGGCGAGCTCCCGGACTTCCGTTTTGTAGAGGTCCCCTATCGGTTCCAGGTCCGCAGCGCCGTCCCCGAATTTGGTGAAGTAGCCCATCAGTATCTCGCTCTTGTTGCTGGTCCCGACAACGAGCCTCCTTTCAGCGCTCGCGTGGTGGTAAAGGACGACCATGCGGCATCTTGCCTTGATGTTCGCCGCCGCTTTCCTGTCGAGCTTCTTGCCCATGACCTTCTTGAAAGCCTCGACAGCCCCGGTGACGTCGATGACCTTGTAGCCCACGCCCTCGGCCTCACAGAGCGCCCTCCCATCGGTCAGATCCTCCTTCGAGGATTCCTTCTCCGGCATCAAGATAGCGAGAACCTTCTTCTTCCCTACTGCGCGCGCGCACAGGCGCATGACGACGGCTGAGTCGATTCCTCCGCTGACTCCGAGCACGTAGCCATTTGCGCCGATCTTCCTCAGCTTCTCCGCAAGGAACTTCTCGACCGTCTCCTCCGTCCCTTCTCTGAGCTTCGGGAGAATCATGCGGCTCGAATGGGGCCATTCGCATATAGCGGTTATGGTAATCCGATTGACGATTCTCGGGAAAATGGTTATTTGATGGTAGGGCCTAGTGGGCTGCATGCAGAAGGTTGGCGTGACCCTCGCTCAAGTGACCTGTCAGTTGCATGACAAGGAGGCCAACCTCAAGCGCATGCGGGATATCGTTCGGAAGGCGGAAGGGAACATCGTTGTGTTCCCGGAGATGAGCCTGACCGGCTACCTCCCAAGGGACGACCTGTTCATGCTCGCGGAGACTGTTGTGGGGCCTAGCATCAAGTCCATCCTCCGGCTTGCGAAGCAGACGAAGAAGGACATCGTCTTCGGCGCACCGATGAGGGACGCGGAGGTTCCTGGCCTAGTCTACAATTCCTGCCTATGCGCCACAGGCAACGGCCGGCTCTTCAGGTACGATAAGATGTATCTGCCGACCTTCGGTCCGTTCGAGGAGAGGGTCTTCTTCGCGCCCGGAAAGAACGTGGTAGTCGCCGAGGGTCGGCATGCCAAGATCGGGCTGATGATTTGCTATGACATGTTCTTCCCCGAGCTTGCAAAGCTCGAGACTCTACTCGGGGCGCAGATACTCATCAATATCTCCGCCGCTCCGACGACGTCGAGACCATTCTTTAGGCGGGTGATGCCTGGGCGAGCGGTCGAGAACGCGATCTTCCTCGCGTACACGAACCTGGTCGGCGTGCACGGGAGCCTGGTCTTCGGAGGCAGCAGCGTCCTGCTCGGTCCCAGAGGCGAGGAGCTGGCGCGAGGGAAGGATCTAGAGCAGGACATCGTAACGGGACAAGTCGACCTCGCCGATCTCGAGGTCGCCCGCAGGTTCCGCCCGACCGTGAGGGACACGAGACCTGAAATCCTGGACAAAATGGCGACTTTTCTCAGAACTGGCAAGAAGTGAATCTGGCCGATGATTTGGCCGCTTCCTCCTCGCGAATACCATTAAATACGGACACCTTTTTGAAGGTGCGAAAGCTGAGGTGGCCCAGCTCGGTAAGGCGCGAGCCTGGAATCTTGTGGCTTTTGCCAGCGAGCTCGTGG
>JBGOXV010000118.1:0-5424 GCA_041479325.1 Thermoplasmata archaeon | reverse complement strand
GGAGGTCATCAGCGAACTCGAAGCTTCTCGACGCGGACCCTACGGTGGAGCGGTCGGGTACTTCGACTTCACGGGCAACATGGACTTCGCGATAACCATCCGTTCGATAGTCGTGACTGGAAGGAAGGCGAGCATACAGGCCGGTGCCGGCATCGTCGCCGACTCGATCCCTGAGAAGGAGTACATGGAGACCGAGCACAAGATGGGAGCGACGCTCCAGGCGATATCCTCCTTGAACGGAGGTCGCACCAGATGACCAAGATTCTCCTGATCGACAACTACGACTCGTTCGTCTACAACATCGCTCAATACCTGGGGGAGCTAGGTGCGGATGTGGTCGTCGAGCGGAACGACTCACCCAAGCTGGACGAGTTCATTGGGAAGGTCGATGGATACGTCATTTCGCCAGGGCCTGGCCATCCGAGGGACTCGAACCGCAGCCTTGAAGTCATCTCCAACGACGGCTATGGCAGGCCGGTGCTCGGAGTGTGCTTGGGCCACCAGGCGATCGCTATGATCCACGGCGGCTCGATAACGAGGGCGCACGAAGTCGTGCACGGGAAGCTGAGCAGGATCTCTCATTCCGGCGGGCCTCTCTACGACGGCATCCCTCCACAGTTCAACGCGACGAGATACCATTCACTTATAGTGAGCAGGGATGGCCTTCCTGATTCGATCGAGGTGCTCGCGAGGACCGACAAGGACGAGATCATGTCCCTCAAGGTGAGGGGCAAGGACGTCTACGGCGTCCAATTTCATCCAGAGTCCATCCTCACATCCAGCGGCCGCCGCCTTCTATCCAATTTCCTCAGGATGTGCGAAAGATGATCCAGGAAGCGATTGCCCGAGTGGTCGAGAGGCACGACCTCACGACCGAGACCGCCCAGGGGGCGATGCTCGAGATGATGGATGGCAGGGCCACGCAGAGCCAGATCGCGTCCTTCATCACGGCAATGCGCATGAAGGGCGAGACGGAGGACGAGCTGATGGGGTTCGTCCTTGCGATGAGGGGCAAGTCCGCAACCGTCGCTGCCCCTCCGGGAGCGGTCGACCTGTGTGGCACGGGCGGGGACGGCTCGGGCACGTTCAACATCAGCACGGTTGCATCATTCGTCGTCGCGGCCGCGGGGGTCCCCGTCGCGAAGCATGGCAACAGGTCGGTTTCCAGCAGGTGCGGTTCGGCGGATGTTCTGTCGACGCTCCGGATACCAGTGGACCTCGACCCCGCCCAGGTGGAGAAGTGCCTGTCCTCCACGGGGATGGGGTTCATGTTCGCCCCGGTCTTCCACGATTCAATGAGGAATGTGGCAGTTCCAAGACGCGAGCTTGGCCTCAGGACCTTCTTCAACATCCTCGGTCCGATGACGAATCCGGCTGGCGTCAAGCATCAGTTGATCGGAGTGTATGACTCGGCCGTCGCGCCGGCAATGGCTGGGGTGCTCAGAACTCTGGGCTCTTCGCACGCGATGCTCGTGAACGCCGGAGGGATGGACGAGATCTCCACTATCGACAAGACGCATGTGGTGGAGTTGATCGAGGGACATACGATGGAATACGAACTTGATCCTGGCGACTTCGAGGTACGCGCCGCTGAACAAAAGGATCTGAGGGGTGGGGACGCGGCAGATAATGCAAGGATCATGGTATCGGTACTCAAGGGCGAGGATTCAGCGAGGTCCGACATCGTCGCGCTCAATGCCGGTGCGGCGATCTATGTCGCGGGGCGCGCCCGGAGTATCCACGATGGACTGGATATCGCCAGATCGACACTCAGAAGCGGCCAAGCGTATGACAAGCTCAAGAAATTCGCAGGCATCGCAATCATGACAGAGCGGGAGAAACAGATGGGAATGGATGTTTCGGGCTTGCGAAAAAAGGGGCTTATGCCTGAGGTGCTCATGGGGAGGGCCGCGGAGTTGTCCGCTGACCTTGTATCGCAGATATCGGGCACGGACGGTGGCAAGTCCTCTCTCATCATGCTAGATCCAGCCCTTCTGTCGAATCCGAATGTCCTGTCGGTAATCGTCCTCCGAAGGATGCTGGGACTGTTGACCAGTGACCCCTCGCCGATCAGTCCGATGAGCCGCTCGGGCGCGAGATTCTCGGAATCGGTCCTCACGGGGAATCTATCACTCATTGCCGAGTACAAGCCCAGCTCGCCCACGTCACGACCTCTCGTGGTGCCTCCTGACCCCACGGTCGCCGCAGAGAGCTACTCTCGCTCTGGGGTCGCGGGCGTGTCCGTGCTAGTGGAGCCGGAGTTCTTCTCTGGCAACCCTGAGCTGTTCGCCTTCTTCAGAACGAGGTTGAAGCAGCCGATGCTGTTCAAGGACTTCGTAGTCTCGCAGGCGCAAGTGGAGCTGTCGTCGAACCTTGGAGCTGATGCAGTCCTTCTGATCGCAAAGGCGCTCGAGTCGAAGGCGCTGAGCTCCCTCGCGGCATCGTGCATTTCTCATGGCATGGAGCCGCTCATCGAAATCCATGATGAAGAGGACCTTGCGAAACTCCTGGCGAGCGAGTGCTTCGACTCGATCAACCTGATTGGCATAAACAGCAGGGATCTGCGGACCCTGGACACGGATCTCTCAAACGTCCAGGCGTTGAGGCAACGGATACCCTCCGGGAAGATAGTCATCGCAGAAAGCGGGGTCCGGACCCCGGCCGATCTGTCTCGGCTGAGAGGCTTCGATGCCGTGCTCGTCGGCTCGGCGTTCATGGAAGCAGCAAATCTGGAGAGAGCGGTGGACGAGATGGTCGAGGCGTCAAGGAAAGTGGTCCCATGAAGGTGAAGATATGTGGAATCACGAGCTTGGATGACGCGACGATGTGCGGCGAGCTCGGAGCCGACATGATCGGTTTTGTCCATGTCCAAGGGCGGAAGAGAAGCTTGACGGTCGAGAAGATATCCGAGATGTGTTCCTCCTTGGGTCCGACGATGACGAAGGTCTTGGTGAGCGCTCCGCTTGACGTCAACGAGGCCATCTACCTTCTTGCCGCGAGCAGTGCGGACGTTCTCCAGACGTATTCGTTGGAGCCGGCCGATCTGATCAAGCTGAGAGATATGAAGGCCAAGGTCTTCCGTGTCGTCCAACCGGATCGAACCGAGGCCAAGAGGTTCTCCGAGGCCGCGGATGCCCTCGTCTTCGAGAGCGGGAAGCCAGGAACCGGTTCGGCGTACGATTACACCACGATCCCCATTGACTGCTGCGCGAAGGCGATAATCGCAGGTGGACTCACAATCGAGAACCTGCACCTCGCCAAAGCCCTTGGGCCATATGCCTTGGACGTCTCCAGCGGCGTCGAGAGTTCGCCTGGGAAGAAGGATCCAGAGCTGGTTGCGGAATTCATCAGGAGATGCCACGAATGAGCGAAAGGGGATACTTCGGCGATTTCGGTGGGTTCTACGTTCCCGAGATACTGGTCCATGCGTTGCGAGAATTGGAATCCGAGTATTCGAGGCTGAAAGACGACAAGAGCTTCAACGAGGATCTCAACCACCTCCTCGCGACATATGCGGGTCGGCCGACACCTCTCTACTTCTGCAAGAGGTTGACCGAGAGCATCGGCGGCGCGAAGATCTATCTCAAGAGAGAGGACCTAGCACACACCGGCTCCCACAAGATCAACAATGCTCTTGGCCAAGTCCTACTCGCAAAAAGCATGGGCAAGGAGCGAGTGATTGCAGAGACGGGCGCTGGACAGCACGGGGTGGCCACGGCAACTGCATGCGCTCTGCTCGGCATCAAGTGCGAGGTGTTCATGGGTGAGGTGGATGTCGAGCGACAGAAGCTCAACTGCTACCGCATGAGCCTCCTGGGGGCGAAGGTCAACGTGGTGAAGAGCGGCTCCCGAACCCTCAAGGACGCGATCAATGAAGCTCTCCGAGACTACGCTGCAACAAGCGAGTCCACGCACTATGTCATCGGCAGCGTCGTAGGTCCGCATCCATACCCGACTATGGTGCGAGACTTCCAGTCCGTCATCGGCAAAGAGGCTAGGAACCAGATCATGAGCGCCGAGGGCCGGCTCCCGGATTCCCTCGTCGCATGCGTCGGCGGCGGGAGCAACTCGATCGGCCTCTTCCACCCGTTCGTGGACGACATGAGCGTCTCGATGTACGGGGTCGAGGCTGGAGGGAAAGGCGTGGAGACGGGCAAGCACTCCGCGAGCATATGTGCCGGGTCTGATGGTGTGCTCCACGGGTTCCGGACGATGGTGCTCCAGGATTCCGACGGCCAGATAATGGAGACCCACTCGGTCGCCGCTGGGCTCGATTATCCAGGAGTCGGACCAGAGCATGCGTTCCTCGGTAGATCGGGACGCGTGAAGTACTCCGCGATCACGGATAACAGGGCTCTCAAGGCGTTCCATCTGCTCTCCGAGACCGAGGGCATCATACCAGCGCTGGAGAGCGCTCATGCGGTTGCCTTCGCTGCGGAATTGGCGAGGGCCTCGAGCGGAGATCAAGTGATCATCGTCAACCTCTCGGGGAGAGGGGACAAGGATGTCAGCCAGGTCGCAGAGCTGGAGGGGAAACTGTGACCAGAATACCCGAGGCGTTCGCCCAGGCGCGCGGCTCGTCCGCGTTCATTCCATATGTGTGTGCCGGAGACCCCGACAAGACGTTCACGAAGGAGCTGGTGAAGTCGCTCGCAGGAGCGGGCGCGGACATCATCGAGCTCGGCATGCCTTTCTCAGATCCGGTCGCGGATGGCCCCGTCATACAGCAGGCGATGAACCGCTCTCTCGCTGCAGGATTCAGATGTTCCGACCTCTTCGAGCTTATCTCCGACCTCAGGAAGGATGGCGTCACTCAGCCGATCGTTGTGATGACGTACTACAATCCTGTCCTCCGAATGGGTGTCGGAACGTTCTGCCGCCGGCTCGCTGAAGCAGGGGCGGATGGCATCCTGCCCGTGGACCTGCCTCCGGAGGAGTCTACGGAATTGGATGCCGCAACAACGCAGCACGGGCTGGATGTGATCAGATTGATAGCTCCATCCACGAGTGACTCCCGCATCGATTATATCCTCTCGAAAGCCCGGGGATTCGTTTACGTCGTCTCTGTCGCTGGCACTACCGGTGCTCGGAACGAGCTACCACACTCGGCCGTGGAACTGCTGAACAGAGTGACTTCGCGGAGCAAGCTCCCGGTGGTGTTGGGGTTCGGGATTTCCTCACCGGAGCATGTGCGAGCGGCCGTGTCGTCGGGTGCGTCCGGGGTCGTCGAGGGCTCCAAGCTGATATCCTTGTACTCTGGCAACTTTGATGACAAGTCGCGTGCCCTGGAGGCGGTGCGGGCACATGTTTTGCGAATGAAGGCTGCGACAGCGGCCACTGATTGAGCTCGGAAGCCCGAACTGCTCAGCGAATGTATATATTCTGGACCTCCCCATTTTCTCGCGTTGCCAACACCCCGACTTC
>JBGOXV010000117.1:0-5519 GCA_041479325.1 Thermoplasmata archaeon | reverse complement strand
GTCATCAGGAAGAAGCTCGAGCCAGGAGCCGTGGGCGAGGGCGAGAAGAAGAAGGAGTAATGTGACCCATGGGAGACCCGAAGTTTTCAAGAAGGAAGTATGAGACTCCAGCCCACCCGTGGGAGGGCGAACGCATCAAGGCCGAGAACGAGCTTCTGATGAAGTACGGCCTCAAGAACAAGCAGGAACTATGGCGGGCGCAATCACTCGTGAGGGCATTGAGGGCCCAAAGCCGAGAGCTCCAGGCAAGGCTCAGGATAGGAGACCCGCAGGCGAAGATAGAGACGGACCAGCTGCTCAAGCGCTGCGCGAGACTCTCCTTGCTGCCCTTGGAGGGTGCGACCCTGAACGATATCTTGACACTCACGACCGAGGCTGTCCTGCAGAGAAGGCTGCAGACGATCTTCTACAGGAAAGGGTTCGCGTACACCCCCAAGCAGTCCCGGCAATTCATCGTCCATGGTCACTCGGCCATAGGCGACAGGAAGATCACGATTCCAGGATACTTGGTCAAGAGGGGCGAGGAGGAGCACATCCAGTACTATGTGGCCTCCCCGATATCCAACGAGCTGCACCCGATGAGGCCAAAGCCGGAGGAGCTCAAGGCCAAGGCGTTGGAGGAAGAGGCTAAGAAGGAGGCGACGGAGAAGGAAGAGGTCCATGTCGCCAAGCCCAAGCTGAAGAAGCTCGTCACGGAAGAGCTCAAGGAAGAGAAGGAGGAGAAAGAGGCGGACATAGAGACAGCCACGCCGGAAGCTCCGCCTGAGGAGAAGGAGTGAATCGAATGGGGAAGTGGGGCATCGCGCATATCTTCGCAAGCTACAACAACATCATCATCACGGTAACCGACGTGACCGGGGCGGAGACCATCACCAAGGCCAGCGGAGGCATGGTCGTCAAGGCCGCGAAGGACGAGGCTTCCCCCTACGCCGCCATGAAGGCCGCGGAGAAGGTCGCCGAGATAGCCAAGGAGAAGGGCATCGACAGCATCCATGTCAAGGTCAGGGCCCCTGGAGGCAACAAGTCCGCATCCCCCGGGCCGGGAGCGCAGGCAGCAATCCGAGCGCTCGCGAGGGCCGGGCTCAGGATTGGAAGGATAGAGGACGTCACCCCAGTGCCGCACGACGGTACAAAGAAGAAGGGCGGCAGAAGGGGACGCAGGGTATAGAGTGATTCTGAATGAAGATCGACATAGTAGAGATGACGCCGACAAAGGCGCAGTTCGTCATAACTGGGACGAACCCGGCATTCGCGAACGCACTCAGGAGGACCATCGTCTCCGACGTGCCGAAGATGGCAATAGACAACGTCGAGTTCCACCTCGGCCCGATCATGGACGAGAAGGGCGCCGCGTACGAGAGCGTGTCCCCGATGTTCGACGAGATAGTCGCCCACAGGCTCAGTCTGGTGCCGGTGCCGACGGACCTCGACAACTTCAATTTCCGCGCGAAGTGCACCTGTGGGGGAGAGGGCTGCCCCAGCTGCACCATCATGTACTCGATAAACAAGAAGGGGCCCGCGACCGTCTACTCTGGAGACCTCGAGCCCATAGGGGACCAGAAGCTCAGGATGAAGGACGACCTGATCCCTATCGTCAAGCTTGCCGAGGACCAGGCGCTGTTGATCTACGCGACGGCCGAGCTGGGCACCGGAAAGCAGCACGCCAAGTGGCAGGCGGCGACTGGAGCAGGATACAGGTACTTCGCGAAGATCGAGATCGAGCATTCGAAGTGCGACCTGGGCGGGAGCTGCGTCAAGGTTTGCCCCAAGGGTGTGCTCTCCAAGGAAGACCGGAAGATCGTCGCCAAGCACCCGGAGAAATGCAACTTGTGCAACAGCTGCGTCGATATCTGCGATGCAGGGGTCATCAAGATCACAGCCGACCCCACGAAGATACTCTTCAGGTTCGAGACCGATGGGGCGCTTCCCGCGAAGGAAGTCCTGATACACGGCCTGAAGCTCCTTGAGGAGAGATTCGACGGGTTGAGAGAGCAGATAGCGTCTCTCGAAGAGTGATTCTACAGGTACTCGTCCAGCTTCGGGTTCCTTATTCTGTCCGACTGGAAGAGCGAGTTGATCGCGTTCTCAAGAAGGTCTATCCTCTGCCTCGTGTAAGCGGGGACGTTGAACGCGTCGCCTATCTCCTTCGCCTTCTCCAGGTACTTGCTCACGCCGGCTTCATGGACCGTGAGCGTCAGCTTGTTCCCGCAATAGCACCTGCCCTTCAACGGTATGCGCCTGTACTTGGTGTTGCACTTGGTGCAGCGCAGCTGCTGTCCCGTGAAACTCTTGAGGCTACCCTGAATGTCCGGCAGCAGGTGCTTGGTGATAATCCTGTGGACCACGTCCGCGACGTCGACCGCTCGGATCTTCACGCCCAGGCTGATTTGCGCCTTCAGCTTGTCGTCCATGGTCTCCAGGGATGTGTAGGCTGAAGTGGTCGGGCCGCCAGAGATGTCGCTCATGCGGTGAGTGAACCCTAGCCCCTCGTACTGGAGCACCGTCCCTATCCTGCCACTGACCAGGTCCATGATCGACTCGACCTCCTTCGGATGGGCGTACCTCTGAGTGGCCCTGTAGAATTCGAGGGAGTACTTCGGGCCCACATCCATGTTGTGCGCCTCCTTGTCGATCTCGTTAGGATCAAGCTTCGTGGTGAGGACCAGGGGAGCATCCATGAGGCCACCCCTTTTCTCGGGCAGGAACGAGCGCGAGAAGTTCAGGAGACAATCGAGCATGAGTATGACCGAATCCTCGTCACCGTCACAGTTCCTCCTCTTGGCCGCGTGGAAGTACGGGTGAGCATAGCCAGCGTGTGCCGAGGAGAAGCCCACTATGCGAGCGAGCACGCCCCCAGAAGTATGAGGCGCGAGGCCGACCACGAGGTGTCCGACCAGGTCGTTCTTCCGTTCAATGTTATAGAAATGCTCCTGTCCATAGACTTTGACCAGAAGATCGTCGACGAACCGGGCGGTATTGATGAGGTAATCGACGCAGGAATCGGGTATCACCACGTCTTGGATCTTGAGCTCAAGCAACTGGTCGGGTTTCTCGAGCTCGTTTCCTTGGTAGTCCATCGTGTATCCGAGGCCCCTAGCGGTGTGGACATCAATCCCCACTTCCTTAGGAGTGAAATGCGTGAGTGGTACGTCCGTGGCGTCAATCCTTATGGTGCCATCCTTGAACACGAACACCTCGTGCTTCGCCCTCAGTATACCCTTCTCGATCGCCTCAGGGGTCTTGTTCTTGGATATCATCCCCTGGACTCCCTTCACATCCAGGGTGCGCTTCTCCTTCAGGCTCTCGAGGGCGGACATGAATATCCGACCGACTGGCACGTCCTGTATGTTCGAGTTTCCCGTCGGTGTCGTATGAGCCCCGCATCCGCACAGCGACATGAAGGACTTCCTGCCACATTCGGCGCACACCCGCTCACCGAGATCCAGTTTTATCTCCCCGGCTTCCGCGGCGAGATTGACCATCCTCTGGGGTCCTCCGGTCGTCCCGATGGGGAATAACCCGTGCGGAGGCGGCTTCATACGCCGCTCCCTTGCCTTCTCTGGTCTGGCGACCCTGGCGCCTATGCGCGTGACGGCCCTCGCGCGGATGTCGATCCCCGATAGAGCTGAAACAAGCTCGAGCGACTTGGCGCACTTCGGGACCGCTCTTTCGTTCGGACGAACTGTGGATCCGGAAACATCGAGCCCCAGTCCGAGCAGCAGGGGTTTGGCGCACTTCGAGAGGACAAACTTGTCGCCAGCCACGGTGTGCAGGGCGCCGAGAGATTCGAGCGTGCCCTTCGTCTTCTCGTCTCCTGAAATCACGAGCGAGGTCCCATCGAAGGCGCCGGTCTTGATGACATGGTCTCGCAGATCCAGGATTGCCTCGAGAGCGACGTCGCTCCAGAACAGATTGAACTTGGGATGCAGAGGAACGCCGAGCTCACGGCTCATCTCAACCGCCCTCTCGAAAGTCGGATCCTCCCAGCCTTCCGGAAGGCTCTTGCACCTCTCGAGCAGTTCCTCCTTGTGCCACTCGATGCAGTATCCAGCTGGCATCAGCAGGTGATTGTTCTCGACGAACTCCCCGTAGGGGACCAGTATCTCGCCTACATCGACTATCTCTTTGACTTGGCCCTTCAGGGCCCTGGCCTCTTCGATGGTGCCGACATAGACGAGGTCGCCGTTGTCCAGAAGAGCGATGGGGCCCTCTATGGTGTCACAAGGAGTGATAGCGCCAGCCTTGCCCGGCCTTTCGATCTTTATCTGCGTGCCAATCGCGACGAACTCTCCGAGCAACTGCATCGTGGCAGGACTCATGGCAAGGGCGGCCAGTCCAGTCGCCCTCGTCCTGCCATATCTTAGACGGAACCCTCCCACTTTCGAGGGATACGCGAGGACAGGCCTTCCTGCGATGAGGTCCTTGAGGAATTTCGAACTGGGGGCCACCTCGGCCCCTCCTTCCTCGATCCCCTTCTTCCTGAGATTCAGAAATTCGTCTATGAACTCCCAGCCGTCGATGGCGAGTCGCTTCACGTGCTTCTGGATCTTCGGAGCCTTCAGGCAGAGCCCCTCAGCGACGACGAGACACGCTCCGCCTCTCACGCGGTTCGTCTCGATCCGGGGCAAGTCCCTGAAGCCTCGAATCTCCTCGTCCTCGGTACCTTCGCCGTCGATGCATACCGGGACGTTCTTCGCGATGAGATCTATCTCCTCATTGGTCGGAGTGTATTGGAGGTGCTGACAGGACTTGTAGAGAGGGATCTCCTCTTTCAGTCTCTGAACCTCCCCGTTCGTCGCAAGATACCTTCCGATGCCCATCTCGCGGCGGACGATATCAGCGATGAGAACGCTCATTGCCTGGCCAGTCCCACCAGCGGATCGTATCGGCCCTGAGAAGAACACCGTGAGATAGTCGGAGCCGTCGGGGTTCCTGCCCACCTTGACCCCCGTTATCCCCTCGAGCGGCGCGACGAGTATTCCCTCGGTGAGGACCGCCAAGCCTGCCCTGATCGCCCTTTCCATCGCGAACTCAATCGATTTCGCCGGAAGCTTGGCGTATTCCTTCGCAATCAGTATGGAGACCTCCTCCCGGTTGTGGTCCTCGCTGAGCTCCCTTATCCTAGAGGCTATCCCTTCCACGTCCCATTCGAAGAGCAGCTTCTCAACACGCTCTGCCAGGTCTGCAGCCTGGGGGATCTCCACATCAATCTCTGGGTCCAGACCCTTCATCCTAGCCCGTCTGGCCACATCATAGCAGGAATCCACCTCGCGCTGGAGGCTGGAGAAGTACTCGTCCATGGATTCACTGCAAACAACCGTCTTCATACGCTCCCCCTGAAGCCGATGACGACATCCCATCACATTGCGGAATGACTAGATGCCCAATCCCGGCAGATAATCGTCACTGCGACTATAAGGGTTGCTCAGTCTTGAGAGCCGCAACAATCCTGTCGACTAGTTTCGTGATATTGTATCCTGTCGAAGCAGATATCTTCAAACGCTCGTCCTTGCTCTTCG
>JBGOXV010000116.1:0-5627 GCA_041479325.1 Thermoplasmata archaeon | reverse complement strand
GCATCCTTCCCCTGGGGCTTCATGTAGATGCGGATGAACCTGAGCGCCTTGTACATCTCCTCCTTCAGCCGGTCCAGGCCCTGCCCCTTCTCGGCCGCGATCGGTATGAGCGTCCAGCCTTTCAGACGTTTCTCGATCAGCTTCAGGTAGTCCGGCTGGACCAGGTCTGTCTTGTTTATGGCTACTATGGCCGGGAGAAACAGTCTGTTGCCCGAGATGTAATCGATGAGCTGGTCCTCGTTGATGTCTTCCCTGATGACGATGTCCGCGTTGGTGTGTCCATACTCGTTCATCATCTCCACAACGAGGTCCTCGTCCAGCGTGGATTGGGCGGTCGTGAAGTTGACTATGATGCCGCCCCTGTTCTTCTTCGCGATGACGATGTCCGATGGCCTCTGGTTGAGCCTTAGGTTGGCGGTCTTGAGCTCGTCGACGAGCACCTGGATGTTGGTCTCGAAGACGTCTATCATCAAAAGGATGAGGTCCGCGGACCGAACGACTGCGAGCACCTCACGGCCGCGGCCCTTGCCCTTCGAGGCGTCCTTTATCAACCCTGGAAGGTCCAGTATCTGTATCTTCGCACCTTTGTACTCCATCAACCCTGGCACGCAGGTGAGTGTCGTGAACTTGTACGCGGCCACCTCGCTCTGCGCGTTCGTGATCTGGTTGAGGAGCGTGGACTTGCCGACGCTCGGGAAGCCGACTATGGCCACGGTCGCGTTGCCGGACTTGCGGACGGCGTAGCCTGCTGTCTTTGGGCCCTTCGACCTCCGGACCTCGGCCTCGTCCTTGAGCCTCGCCAACTTGGCCTTGAGCCTGCCGATGTGGCGCTGGGTCTTCTTGTTGTAGAGGGTCTTGCCCAGCTCGTCCTCTACTTCCTTTATCTGCTCTTCGATGTTGGGCATGGCCTCAGACCTTGATGTCGTCCCGGTAGATATGGGTTCCAGCGCCCTTGTCCAACGCTTGGACGAGCGTCTCCGTGGAAGTGATCACGACCTCGTCGCCCCCGCCTTCCAGGAACCTTATGGCGGCGAGTATCTTTGGTCCCATGCTCCCGGGAGCGAACTGCCCCTCGGCGTAATGCTTCTTGACCTCCGACAGGTTCGATCGAAGGAGCGGCCTCTGCGTTATCTTCCCGAAATCGAGGAACACGTTGTGGACGTCGGTCGCCATGACGAAGAGCTTCTCGTGGATGCTTGTCGCGAGCATCGCGGCCGCGAGGTCCTTGTCCACGACAGCCTCGACGCCCACGTACCTCCCATCGCGCTTGATGACCGGTATGCCGCCTCCTCCGCAGGCTATCACGACCTCAGCTTGGTGCTCCCCTCCGAACACAAGCCGCTGGACGGGCTTGCTCTCGACGATGCCTATGGGGTCAGGGGACGGGACCAACCGCCTGTACCCTCCCCGCTTCTTGTCCAGGGCCATGGTCCAGCCTTTCTCCTTCTGGAGCTTCCTGGCATCCTGGTACTGGAAGAACTCTCCGATCGGCTTCGTCGGGTTCTTGAACGCGGGGTCGTTCTCAGACACGACCACCTGCGTGATGAGTGAAACGGCGACCTTGTCCATCCCCCTGATTGAGAACTCCGAGGACAGGGCCTGCTGCAGCATGTACCCGATCTGTCCTTGGCTCTCCGCGTCGCACACGTCCATGCTCATCGGTGGGATCTGGGATTTCGCAATCTCGTTTCTGAGAAGGATGTCGCCGACCTGAGGACCGTTGCCGTGCGTGAGGACGATGTCGTACCCGTTCTGAATGAGGTCCGCGAGCCCCTTGCAAGTGATCGCGACGTTCCGGAGCTGGTTCTCCTGAGTCGGTTTCTCGCCTGAGCGCAGGATAGCGTTGCCTCCGATGGCTATGACTGCAGTCTTCATGCTGGAACCTCCTCGAGGAAGTCCTATCGAGGGAAAAGCGACTATTTAACGACTGCCACGGGAACATCCAGCCAATCCTCAATAGATTTTTATCCAAAGAGCCGTTTGACTCAGCCGATGGAACCTCCGGAGATGGAACCTCCAGCCAAGCGGCTGCAGAGGTACTTCAAAGAACAGTTCGTGAAGTTCGGGAAGACCCCCTTCGTGATACCTTTCGCAATCGCCGTCTCGGCAGCCGTCTACTACCTCGTGTTCCTCTATGGGAGCAATCTTGTCTGCCTCAGCGGGCTCGTCACGCCGCTCACGCTCCTTGGGATATGCTGGTACTTCGGCATCAAGTCCGTCAAGAGGCTCCTCGTCATCGGGGTCCTCGCCTCCCTGGTATTCGGGGGCGTGCTCGGGGCCGCGTACACCAATGACTATCAGCACATCGACTACAAGATTGGCGCGAGCAATGACAAGAACTTGACTCTTACCGGGGGCACGCTCCAGCCGATATATCAGTCCGAGGGCGCGGTTTACGAGTACAGGGTAACATTGCACTTGCATGACAACGCTACCCCGGTGAAAGACGTTGTCGTCCTGATCGAGAAGGTGGGGTTCCCAACAACCACCGCCGAGAGCTTCAACATGACCGAGCAGTCCAGGCAGGTCCTCAACAGCACCACAGGAAAAGCGATTGTCAACTATACCTACAATACGACTCTCTCGAATCCGGTGAACGCGTATTGGTTCTCGGCGAACGTCAGCGGGGACATAATCGTTGCTGCCGACTTCATCTCAACCCCGGTAGGGCCTTTAATCGGGCCGACATCCAAGAACACAAACGCGATCCTGGGCATCATGGTCCCGATCTCACTGGTGAATGCCTTCACAGGCATGTTCCCGATCTATTCGCTCATCGTTGTACTGATCTGGTGGACCCGAAGGGCCCGCAAGATGCGAAAGGACCAGATGGAGAAGTGGGAGTTGGAGCGCACAAAGGAAGATGCAAAGAAGCCCAAGGAGGACGCCAAGGTGAGCCTTCAGAGGAAGGCGATGGGCCTCGAGGACGAAGGCACCTTCGTGTGCTCCGAGTGCGGCGCGGATGTTCCCGCCGAAGCGACCAAGTGCCCCAAATGCGGAGAGAAGTTCGAGTAGACCCATTCCATCCGCACCAGGAGCCACGGTCTGGCCACGCAACACATTTATGTGGGGAAGCCATACACTGCACTCGGGATGCACGCTAGATCAGAGCGATACATCGATTCTTGTGGAGGCAGGATTGCTTGTCATCCATAGCCCATGAGCTCGCGAAGAAGCAGAAGGAGATATCCGTTTCGGAGTTCTTCGAGAAGAACAAGCAGATCCTGGGGTTCGACTCGCTCACGAGGGCGCTCATCACTTCCGTGAAGGAGCCCGTTGACAACAGCTTGGACGCCTGCGAGGATGCCGGCGTTCTCCCGGAGCTGCTCGTGCGTGTCGAGAAGATCGACGAGAAGGAGTACCGGGTCACCGTCGAGGACAACGGCCCTGGCATCGTCAAGAAGCAGGTCCCCAACGTCTTCGCGAGACTGCTGTACGGCTCCAGGTTCCACATAAGGGCGCAGCGCAGGGGCCAGCAAGGCATCGGCGTCTCTGCGGTTGTGATGTATGGCCAGCTCACCACTGGAAAGGCAGCGAGGGTCAGATCCAAGATATCCGACGAGGAGGTTGCGTACGAGTGCGACCTGATCCTCGACACGAAGAAGAACAGGCCGGACATCATCAAGGAGGACTTTGTCATCTGGGACCGGCCTCACGGCACAAGCTTCCAGATCTATGTCAAGGGGAAGTACATCGGCGGGAAGCAGTCCATATTCGAGTATCTCAAGGGCGTCGCCATAGTCAACCCGCATGCGAAGATCACATTCATCCCGCCGGAGGGGAACGCCGTCGTCTTCGAGAGGGCGTCAGATATCGTCCCCCCGCCCACGAAGGAGATCAAGCCGCACCCCGAGGGGGTGGAGCTGGGCGAGCTCCTGAGCATGGCGAAGTACACCGAATCGCTCAAGATCACGAGCTTCCTCAACACCGAGTTCTCGAGGATATCGTACAGGGTCGCGAGGGAGATATGCGAGCTCGCGGGAGTCCCGCCCGAGCAGAAACCAGAGAAGATGACGCTCGAACAGGCCGGTGCCATCCTCGAGGCGATCAAGAAAGTCAAGATCATGTCCCCCGAGACGGACTGCCTCTCCCCCATCGGCGAGACGCTGATAAGGAAGGGTCTGAAGAACGTCCTGGGCCAGCTCAAGGCCGATTTCTACGCTCCGCCCATAACCAGGGAGCCGAAGGTCTTCGGGGGGAACCCGTTCTTGGTCGAGGTGGGTATCGTCTACGGGGGCGGGTTGAGCAGGGAGGATCCGGTCCAGATCCTGAGGTTCGCGAACCGCGTCCCGCTGATGTACCAGCAGGGCGCATGCGCCATCACTCAGGCGGTCGAGGCGGTGGACTGGAGGAGGTACGGGCTCGAGCAGAGGGGCGGGCAGGGCATCCCGTTCGGTCCGGCCATCGTGCTCGTGCACGTCGCGTCCACCAAGATCCCGTTCACCTCGGAATCCAAGGAGGCGATCGCGAACATCCCCGAGATAAAGGAGGAGATCGAGCTCGCCCTCAAGGCCTGCGCCCGCAGGCTGAAGACGCACCTGAACAAGGCCGAGAAGAAGAGCAAGACGAGGGTCAAGTTCGAGATCGTCCAGGACATCATACCCATGATCGCGCAGAAGGCAGCGAAGATTGTGGGGAAGCCCGTGCCGAAGCTCGCGGGGACGATCACCAAGATCATGAACGTCGTTTGGATAGACGACGAGGTGAAGTTCGAGAAGAACCGACACCACATTCTCGTCAAGATCTACAACTACACGCCCAAGTCGCAGAACTTCCACTTGCACATGCTGCTGCCGTACGACAAGGTGGACCAGAAAACGCTAAAGATCCAGCCCATCGAGGTCCGGGAGACTAACAAGGTCACCTGGGATGTGAAGCGGCTAGCATCGACAGATATCCTGGAACTCAATTTCGACCTCCACGGCGTGCCGCAGGACCAGTACGACGAGAACGAGCTCTACGTGAGCGGAATCGACTCAGCATCGGTGATAGGGGCGGAGGTCTTGCCAGGCGACTGGGACCTCGAGCACCTAAGGATAACGGAGGAGGGTCCGGCCGAGGAACCCGATGAGGGCGACGAGGGCGAGATCGACTACGACGAGGGTGCGGAGGTGGTCAAGGATGAAGAATGAGGAGCGCCACCAGAGGGCCGTGGACAAGCTCACCGGCATCGCAGGCAGCATCTATGACCAGATCGATGACGGGAAGATTCCGAAGATGATGATCCCGCTCAGGACCAAGACCAACATAAGGTTCGACCCCAAGGCGGCCGTGTGGAAGTACGGGAAGGCGATGGGCGCGCGGTCGGCCAAGAAGCTCACGGGCGCCCAGATGCTCCTCAGGACCACGTACATGCTCGAGTTCATCGAGGAGATGATCAAGGAGGAGAAGAGTTCCACCCTGAGAGAGATGTACTACATATCCGAGGGCTGGGCAAAGGGCAAGTTCAACGCCCAGGACGAGTCAAACATGCTCGCGGAAGACCTCGAGATAATCACGCAGTGCATGAGGGAGGATTTCAAACTGAGGCCCGAGGAGGACGGAGCGAGGGTCATGGGGAACGTCACGATCCAGGAGCTCGACCGCAAGGGCAAGAAAAAGAAGATAAACTGCCGAGACGATGTTGG
>JBGOXV010000115.1:0-5642 GCA_041479325.1 Thermoplasmata archaeon | reverse complement strand
GACCTCGTTCCTGAACTCGTTCAGGTCCGGGAGCATGTCCTCAGTGTTGGGAAGATGGCAAGCCGGCATCACGACCGCCTTCGCTCCCGCGCCATGACACTTGCGGATCTTGCCTTCGAGGTCCTTCAGGTAGTCGCGCATCACCACGATCTGGACACAGACTATCGGCCCCCACTCCACGAACTCCGTCAGCCTTTCGTAGAGTTCCAGGTTCTTGTGTCCTTCGTCGATGCTTACATGCAGGAAATCGATGTATTTCGAATACTCCTTCATCGGCCTCTTGTCGAACAGCTTCCCGCTGCTGGTGAACAGCACGTACAGGGACTTCGTGCGTATGTACTTCAGGATCTCTCCGATGTCCTCCCGCAGGAGCGGCTCGCCGCCCTCGAGGCTGAGGAGGAGTATGCTCGAATCGGCGATGTTGTCGATTATCTTGAGGACTTTGTCCGTCGGCATGTCAGGCATCGGCTGCTTCCAGACATTGCAGAAATCGCACTTCGAGTCGCAGCGCTGGACAACCTTGAACGAGCAGTAGAACGGATATATCTGCTCCTTCGTGACGAAATTCGAGCAAGCGTATCTCGCAGTGGAGAGGTACTTCCTCAACGGCTGGTATCTCATTGATGACAATTCGGGCTTAATGTATCGAAGGGCTTAATATCTGCGCCCTCACCAGTCGTTAACCTGGCGCAGGGAGACGCGGGAACGTTCCCCGGTCCTCGGGTCTGAGACTTCGCGGCTCAGTGGACAGTCTGTTCCCGGACTACTCGGCCGCAACCTCGTCGGTCACGAACGCCTTCCGCTTCTTGATCGCATAGAGCCCGCTGACGACCAAGAGGGACAGCACCGTGAGCAGGGACACCGTCTGCGCGATTCCCGAAGCGAAGAGGTAATGGAACGATCTGCTAAGGCCCAAGAATAGCGAGTACTTGATCACCCCTCCGAGCACCACGAAAGACATCGCTTTCCTGTAGTTCCATTTGGAGACCGCCATGAACGCCCCAAGGAAGGGCAACACTGGCACGAAGCAGTTCACGAAGACGATCTTCTCGTCCTTTATGAACAAGGCAGACTTGTACCTGATCATCACCTTCTTGATGAATTTCGGCAGCAGATTCGTGTGCTTCCCCACGAGGTAGAGAAGTGTCGTGCCACCGACTTGGGCGATGGCAACTACTGCAACGATAACGATCGCCCACCACAGTTCCATGTTGGTGGAGAATATCGCGATCGCCAGGAGTTCGGGGCCCAGCGGGATGACAATCGCGTCGACGAATACCACGAGCAATAGCCCGACCAGCATTCCGGATGGACCGAACGAGGAGAAGGCCGCGAACGCTTGGCCGAAAATGCTCAAGTCTTCACCTCGCTGCGTGCGCTCGTCCTTTGGAGGAGGGATGCATAGATGGAGGCAAGCTCCTTCGCGACCTTTCCGATGTCGTGTGTGGAGGCCGCTTCCCGGGCGTTCTTGACGAGCGTCTCGGCCAGGTCTTGATCCTTGCTCAAGCGGTCGAGCCCGGACACGAATTCATCCGTGCCAGTGCACACCAAGGCGCTCTTCTCGTTCCTCAGCAGTCCCTCGTACGATGGCAGGTTCCGCGCCACCACCGGTCTCCCGACTGCCATGGCCTCTAGCACGGCCATTCCCTGGTTCTCCGCGAAGGAGGGCGTGAAGAAGATATCGCATCCGGAGTGTGCGTCGAGGATGTCCTCCAGATCATGGATGAATTGAACATTGCCAGGGCATCTTCCCATCGCGCGGCGGACCCTGAGAGGGTGATACAACATGGAACGCCTGCCGATCCATACGAATCTCAGTCCCGGGAGCTTCTTGGCCACGTCGGGGAACACCTCGATCCCCTTCTTGAGGCAGACTACGCCGATGGAGTAGACCACCTTGGATTCGTCGGGGATGTCGTGCTTTGATCTGAACCTTTGCCGTCGGGCCTGGTCAAGCTGGAACCTCCCCAGGTCCACTCCGTTGCTCAATACGCGGGTCGGGGCAGTCACCCCCCGTGCATGCAACCGATCCTTGGTCCAAGCGCTGGGTGCGAGTACGAGGTCCCCGAGGTTGTAGAATCGTGTGAGGTACCATCCTGTAACGCCGGACAGTGCTCCGCTTGCCGTCCATGTGCCTTCTGAATCCTCGGCTGTGGTGTGCGCATGCATCACGATTGGCTTTCCCCGCTTCTTGGCCTTCTTGACGACCCTGAAGTTGCTGTAGGGGACGGGTGTGTGCACGTGCAGAATGTCGAAGTCCTCAGCCTTCGGGTCATCTGTCACATCAACTCCCTCGCGCATGAGCGCATTCTTGAGCCTCCTCGCAGACTCGATGTTGCCCATCATCAACCCGACCGGGGTCACAAGGAACTTGATCTTCAAGGAGCAGACCTACCCATGGCCTAGGCCGTATAGCGCTCTCCTAATCATTATTACTAATGTGGGCGAGTCTCGGCATGAGGAATACAAAGGGTGATCCGCGCGCCCCGCAATCCGGCCCAACGTTATGGCATCGACCCGCTTGCCCCGAGCTCGATTCAATTGACTGCGATTGCGAGGCCTCTAATCTGTCTGACCATCAACCATCCGACAATCGCAGTCACAGTCCACCGAAATGATTTATAGCGCAAATGTCTTCAATTTCTGGTTCGACATGCTCACGCTACGGAGGTTCGCCGCGTTCTCTATCCTATTCCTTTTTGCGTTACCGATGGCCCTCCAAGACGTTTCGGGTGACGGAATGTCATATGGCTATCGTCCAGATACAAGCACATGGTGGCTTCTGGATGAGGATGCGCAGTTTGCTATAATCAACTACAAAGCCCCCAATGAGAGCCTTCTGCTCCAAGCCAGTCTATCCGCGGCGGATATCCAGACCGCTTCCAAGATGGTTTGGCTCTTTCCTATTCCAACATCCCCCGAAAACGCCACAATAGGCATATTCCGAAGTTTCCCGGGGCTCGGTGGGCATTATTTGCGCGAACATGCGAAGAGGTCGCTCGAGAACGATTTCTTCTGGATGTACTCTTCCCAGATCTACATGCTTCCACTTGCCGCATCTACATTATTGAACGCGTCTAGACCTTCTGCGGGTCACGACTTGCTTCCAAAGGGGTTGCTCTTAGGAGGGGCTCCAAGTGTCGATGTGTTTCAGCGCATTGAGCATTACGGCATGTCTACCGAGCTGGTAAGCGCTTCGAGCGCTTCCGCGCTTGAGGGTTACTTGGGTCATTATGGGATCGAACTGGCGCCCAGTTCCTCCCCAGTGATTCAAGACTACGTCGGGAAGGGCTACTCCTTCGTTGTCTCACGCGTGTCAAATGTGACCCAATTCGTTCAGAGTTCGACCCAAGGAAACGGTTTTTCAGGAAGTGTCTATAGCCTCAGCGTCGAGGTCGCCTTCACGACCCCGAAGATCTTCTTTCCGTTGAGGCTGTCGAGCATCTACGGATCCGCGGAGATACCAATCGTTCTGGAGATCCTCGACTATGTGACGCCTGTTCCATTCGAGTCAACGACGTCCAACCTTGCGACGGACACAGAGTACATCTTTCAACCCAAGTATGTAGTCAGCAGCGGTCTGGCACCCTTCTTCAAGGAGCAGTCCGCCAGAGGGCAGCTTAGAAACGGAGTGCTGTCGAATCTGGAGTACACGCTCGTCATAATCGATGGGTTTGCGAAAGACCTTACCGAGGATTTGTGGCTGGAGGACCATGCTCCAGCGGATGTGGAAAGGTTGTCCTTCGTCAGAGGATCCAGCTTTGTGATTGTCATCCCGATCTTCATCGGAATATCAATGTTGTCAAGCCTGCTCGCAGGATCGTACGTCTACCGCGCGTACAACCCTCGAAGGAGCCGGTTCGCTCTCTTGGGGCTAGCCAACGCGTCCTCCATCCTTGGACTGTTCCTTGTCGCGCGTTGGTTGAGGATCGATGAGACATTCGTCAGGCTCTCGAAGCCCGAGCCTCTGTTCAAGTTGAGGCCGTATGTTGCTGTGTTCTCGATACTCTTCGTGGTCCTGGGCATCTCCAGCCTTGTGATTTTGAGCTCCCTATTGCTATAGGCAGGGATCGGTCGGGTTGGAAAATGGCACGGCGTATGGGAGCGACGAGAGAAAAGAACATAGGATTGGGAAGGACTTAGCCTCCATAGCTAGTACTCATCCAACAGGGGTTAAGGTCTTGGCGACAGAAGAGAAGAAGGTGCGGTATAGGAAGATCAAGAAGCTCCCGCAGGGGATGGAGATGCCGCTCGAAGAGATGGTCGAGATCTCGGGGTCGAAGAAGAAGAAGCGTCGCGATGATTAGAGCCGGCCTCGACCTCATCGTCAGACGGCGGTGATCCTGACCAAGCGGTCGTGCGTTCCGTCGCGTTCGGATCACTCCCTGACGACATCTCTCAGAGTGTCGTTGGACTTCTGACGAAGGAATTATATCTCAGCGAAGGGCAATCCCGTCTGGCTCCCAATATGAACAAACTCATCGAAGCACTACTTGTGTTCGTGGCCATCGTCGTCCTCATTCTGGGAGCGATCTTCATCATGGCCGGGGACAGCGCGGACGTGTTGACGGGGGCCGTGTTGTTGGTCATCGCTGTCGTGATGTTCGCATTCATATACAGAGTGGAGAAGGTTGCCGCCACCAAGCCGACCGTGGTGAACCAGACATTCAACGTGAAGATGGACGGCTCGGGCAAGTTCGAGGACAAGGAGATGAAGTGCAGGTCTTGCGGAGCGCCTCTCGTGGACAAGGATCTGAAGGTCATCCAAGGCGGGATAATGGTCACATGTTCCTATTGCGGCGCGACATACGCCATGGAAGAAGCTCCGAAGTGGTGATACTCGTGCCAAGGGTTCGACTTCGTTGGTCTGCCGCACTCGGAGCGGCTCTTCTCATTCTGGTCGCGGCACTTGCGCCGACAGGCATCCACACGATCCGCAAGGTCGCCGCTGCAGACTACAGTTTCTCGACGGATGTGGAGTATGTCGATGTCACGATGAACAAGGACGGCAGCGTCCTCATAGGCTACGTCTTCAACTTCACTAACCGCGGCAGCATAATGGACGGAGTGGATGTCGGTCTTCCGAACGGCCACTACCAGATCGATACAGCGACCGCTTCGATCACCGTTGGCGGCCAGGTCCATGAACCCGCGCTCATCCACAAATCTCCAAATGTCCCCATCGGCATCGCGGTGGAGTTTGATGCCGCCACTCAGAGCCTCATACAGTCCGACAAGCAGTTCTCGCTCAGGTTCAGCGTGGTCAATCAGCACATGGTCTACGAGAACGAGCTCGTGAAAGGAACCGCAGGGATCAAGTTCCGGCCCACCTGGTTCGATACATCATATCAGATTGGCCCGACGGGTCTCCTGCGGAGCCGCATCATCTTCCCCGAAGGGTTCACCAACGCCTCTGAGGTCTTCTGGCTCAAGGACAGACCTTGGAGCAGCATTGTCTACGACAATTCAAAGGCCAGAATCGTGGCGACCTGGACGAACACATCCGTGGACCCGACCGCGCAATCCAACGGTGCGTATGACTTCGGCGCTGCCATCCCGACGGAGTTCGTGGGGAAGTACATCAAGAACGACATCTGGACAGCACTCGGAAATTTCTTCGGCGCACTCGGAGGCCTCGCCCT
>JBGOXV010000114.1:0-5688 GCA_041479325.1 Thermoplasmata archaeon | reverse complement strand
TCGACCTCCTCCAGCAACAGGGGCGCGGTCTCCTCGCTGCAGATCCTCACGCTCCCGATCGCCATCCTCGCGCTGAACTGGTCCTACTACGAGCGCGAGAACCTGTGGACCGTGGTGACCGCGGGCAGGTCCGTGACCAACTACTTCAAGGGGCTCATGCTGTCGATGGCCGCGCTCGTCATCGTGGTGGCCGGGACGCTCGTGGTCGTGCTCGAGTACGCCACCTTCGGCTCACTCAGCGTCAAGGACATCGTCGTGCCCATCATCTCACCCCTGTTCGCGTCGGCGACGGCGGTCGCTCTGCTCACGCGCGTGAAAATCCTGCCGGGGGCGTTCTCGCCCGCGCTCATGCTGATCCTGCTCCTGACCGTGGCAGTGGGGTTCGGGGGCGGCTTTCTCGTGCTTTCACTTGTCTCAGCGAGCGGCCTCGCGCCGGCGGCGATGCTCGCCGAGACGATCGTTGCCGCCTTAATCATCGCCTACCTCGCGGAGGCAATGGTGGGGAGGTTGGCAGAAGGGTTCAAGATATAGAATCCGCGACCCAACTCCGGGCGAGAGGACCGCCTATGAGGCTATTCCTCAGAATCGTCCCAGCGAAACTGCTTCCTTTTCACCTTCAGCTTGTCCAGTCCGCATTCGTAGCAGATTCCGTTGTGGCAGCACACGGTCCCGCCGCACTCAGGGCATCTCCACTTCGCCTCCTCAGCCCTTAGAAAGGATGCGATGCCCTCGTCTCTGATGCGTTGCAGGTTTTCGATCTCGCTCATTCGATATCGCGTCCTGTACCGCTTGTCGAGGGTAGACAATCGCTTGCACGGGAAGGTCGGGCACTCGTAACAGTAACGGATCTTGTTCTTGTGGAGCAGCGCGCAATCTCTCTTGATATATGCGCAGGTCTTGCCCCTGGGCCTGCATCCGGCGCAATACGGCGTACGGATGCCTTTGCTCTTGACGTCATGCGCGGCAGCCAGATAGGCGGCGCACACATTGCAATTCATTCCGCATGGCGCGACCAGTTCCTCTTCCATGTGCCACGGTGAACGACTTTGAAGGCAATGAATTCTTCTGGGGCGTGGAGGTCGGGATTCAATCGAGCTCTTTGTTTGAGGATCTGATCTGGTCTTTCGAATTTCGGGACGATCTCATGCACCTACCCGTCCTCGAATGATGACATGGCATCGGCTCTATATGAGAGGTGTTGGGCTCGTCTGGCCGTCAATCAAGATTCCAATCTTTCAATCGCATTGTTAATGAAAAGCCCATTTCTAGCCATCTGGCGGGCTACTTCATTACATCCATTGTGAACGCGATTACATCAACTCCAAAGGTCTGTTAGCATACAGGAAAATCAAAATGGAAGTAGAAAAATGAGCATATCCAGGAAGATAGTCTTGTGGTCACTCGCAACGGTGGCTGCGGTATTTCTCATTGCTGGAACGTGCGCTGCCATCTTCTGGTGCGGATAGATCAGAAATCGCACCGTCAAACCTCTTTCTTCTTCTATTCCTCTCATAAAGTTCTTTCCGGGATGATAATAATATCAATTCAAGAATTAAAATAAGCTCAATGGGATTTGGGCTCACCGAATTGACTGGCTCGGCACGAAAAGGCATGAAGTCCTTCCGGAAAGGCCACTCGGCAAGGGTGTCGAAAAGGAGGGGGTTTTGGCCCCTCGGAACCTTTTCGCCTCTCCTCACTTCCTCAAGATGCTTGAGATGCGGCCTGACAGACCCTTTGTAGCCCTTGCCTTCTTGCCGATTCGTCCAGTCAGCAACCGGTCAGTCTTGAAGATCCAGGCAGCAATAGCGATCATGACGACTGCGAAGAGTGTGCTGTATAGGATCCCTGAGATGACTAGCACATAGTCGTCGAACATCAATGCCCTGAAGGCCATCATCGGATGAGAGAAGGGTATGACGTAAACTAGCACCTGGCCTCCGAACGGAAGGGAGTTGAAGTCCTTCATCATGACCAGGAACATGGGTATCAACGCGAGGACCGTGATGGGCATGATCAGTGTCTGAGCGCTCTTGTAATTCGTAGCGAACGTGCCGATGACCATGCACAGGGCGAGTGCCGCGACCAGACTGGCGAACAACGACAGACCGATCAGGACGTAGTCCACTGCACCGAGAGTCAGCCCGTAGTCCCCGAGGTCGACGGTCGCCTTCTGGCTTATCGAGCTCATGTAGTAGCTGAAGCCGACCATGTAGACTCCTGCCATCAGCAGCCCGACGATTGCGGCCGCCGTCAGTTTCCCCGCGATGATGGATGAGCGTCTAACAGGGAGCGTGAGGAGCGTCTCGAGCGTCTTGTTCTCCTTCTCCATACCCATTGAAGACACCACCTGTCCTCCGGCCATGATCACAATCATCATGACGAGGATCGGAACCATCAGGGACTGCCCGGACATGACGGAGCTGATCTCTGTGGGCGAGATGCCGCTTATCTCCTTTGACCTGAACATCGTGGTTTCAGTGTGCGTCGTGGGCGAGAGAATGACCGAGGCGTTCGCCGATGTGTTGTGTTCTATGAGGTATGCCGAGACCTTCGTGTTTGCCGCAGACAGGACGGTTTCAACCGCGCCTGATGAGATCGAGTCTGCCATTCCAGCGCCCCTCATGATCCAGTAGATCTCGACTGAACCCCTGCTGCCTCCCATTATCCTCTGAGTGAAGTTCGAGGGGATGATGAGAAGCGCAGTGCCACCATTTTGGTCCACCGTCGCGAGCCCTTCGTTCAGGCTCGTCCCGTTGTATTGAATTTCGGAGAAGTTCCCGATCTCATTCACGGCTATTTCAGCCAGAACCCCTTGGTCCAGGTTGATAAGGCCTAGCTTCGGTGCGGCCGTGGCCTCCTCCCCGACCCCGCCGAAGACATTCCCGAGAAAACCGAACATCACCGCCAAGAGTACGATTGGAATGACTGTCGACATCGTGAGAAGCTCGCGCAGCTCCTTCTTCACAATGTTTGTGAAGCCACTCATCCTACCACCTTCGTGAAGACCTCTTCGATGTTGGAGGCCCCGTGCTTATGTTTCAAGCCAGCAGGGGTGCCTTCCTCGACGATTAGCCCGTCGTGGATGAGAACGATTCTGTCGCACATGAGCTCGACCTCGAGCATGTTGTGCGATGAGAGGAGCACTGTGGTTCCTGCCTTCGCAGCCTCTTTGACGATCCTCCTGATCTCCTGGGCGTTGATCACGTCGAGGCCAGAGGTGAGCTCGTCGAGGATGGCGAGGCGCGGCTTTGTCATGAGTGCCCTGGCAACGAGGAGTCTGCGGGTCATTCCCTTGCTGTACGTCTCGACCTTGTCGTCGATCCTTTCACCCAGGTCCGCAATCTCCAATCCTCTCTGGACCATCTCGGCTGCCTTCCCGTTCTCGTCGAAGAAGTTCGCGATGAACTGGAGGTAGTCGCGGCCCGTGAGGTTCTTGTAAGCGCCAGCGTCCTCTGGTAGATAGCTCAGAATGCGCCGCACCTGATCGGGATTCTTCCCGAGATCTATCCCCCACGCGGTTACCTTCCCAGATGTGATCTGCAGGAGGGTCGCTATGATTCTCATCGTTGTTGTCTTCCCAGCGCCGTTCGGTCCTATCAGGCCAAAAACCTCTCCTTCATGCGCCACGAACGAGATCCCTCTAAGAGCTTGGAAGTCACCATAGCTCTTGCAGAGATTCTCGACGATAACAGCGTGCCTGGTCGATGGACTCCCGAATTCCACCTCAGAATCGTTCATCATTACACCACCGATATACGTCTGGAATACGGGGGGGAAATCGCCTATTCTCCCTATGAGCCTTTCCGAGGCAAGGAGGTGGCTCAATGGAGTTCACCCGCAAAATCTAGTCGGCATGATATCGACGGAGAATGCCTCCCACTCAACCTCTTTTCTTCATCTTCACGCATCGCTTGGAGACTCTGACGCGCCCTCGAACAATCTTATCCCAGATGAGAACCATCAGGTCGCACTGAAGCAAAATGCTATGACCTCCAAGGGGGAAACACGGGGATGAAGTGTATTGCAGTATTCGGTGGATCAGGGTTGGTCGGAAAGCAGCTAGTTGCCGTAGCACTGGGGAAGGGCATGTGTATCAAGGCCCTTTACAGACCCGGATCAGAACCTCAGGGCCATATGGAGGGACTGGAGGCAATCTCGGGTCAACTGACGGAGTCAACCGACATAAGGCGCACTCTGGAAGGCACGACAGGCGCGATCTGCGTGTTCGGACCTCGACTAGGCAGGCGGATGAATCCGCAGCCGTTCTGCGCTGACGCGACGGCGAAGATCGTCGAGGAAATGAAGAACCTGGGCATGGACCGGCTGATAGTCCAGACAGGCGCGATGGCCGGCGGGGATTCACCGAACTGGTCCTGGTTCGTGCGCCGCTTCGTGAAGAGCTACCGCAAGAACTATCCCGAGATATACAAGGATCGGGACGCACAGGAAACGGTGACAAAGGGGAGCGGCCTCGATTGGACATTGGTCAGGCCATTCCGCATTTCAGGCGCAAGGGGAACCGTGAAGGTCAGAGCACTGGAGAACGTCCGCATATCCTTCTTCACATCGACCCCTCGGGCCGACCTGGCGGAGTTCCTGCTGAGAGAACTGATGGACGGAAGTCATCACAGGAAGACGATATACGTAGTGAAGTGACCTGAGCGTCACAGAAACGCGGGACCGTACTTGAAACCGAGGCGTGATAATCCTCAATCTTCATGACCAATCCCTCTTCGTAGATGCTACTTGTCATTCCGGTTAGTCTACGAGCTTCGTGAACGCCCTCACGCGCGGCAGCATGGCCAGCGCAAGAATGACGACTCCGTCCAGAGTCATCATTACCTGAAGGAACCGTGGGAAGCCGTCCGGGGAACCGATGAGCATGACCTCCACCGCGATCCACAGTATGAGGATGACTCCTGTAGCCGCGGTAGCCGTCCAGGCCCAGTTCTGCCCGGTCCATTTGTTGACGGCATCGGTCCAGTGCCATCTCGGGAGCTTCCAGAGGCCGAAAATGGCGAGGCATGGCAGGATGCCGAAGAAGACGATGAAGAAGAGTCCGACAAGGGTGAAGTCTCCTACGGGGGTGTTCTCGAGTATGGCTCTATCCATGCCGTGGGCCTGTCCTGAAGGGGACAGAAAGAACGTGAATCCACTTGCGAATCCTAGGAAAGCTAGGAGGACCTCCAGAGCAATCAGCACATATACAGCGGCCGGTTTGGACTTTGAGACGGGTTGTGTCATAATTTCCTCCAGGAATCGAGGTTTTTATATTAAGGGTTAGCTGGCACAGCAGTGTCCGAGCAACGTATCTGCAGTCGATTCTCTGCCTTGGTGGGCGGGAGCGCTCTATTCCGCGATCTAGCGACTTGAGACTCTCCGTTGGGACTTTGCTGGAAGATACCTCTCCGGAGATGGCATCGCCTTTCCTCCTGTATGGTCTCTTCCGAGGCGTGAATGACTTTTCCCTTGCAATGTTAGAAATACATAACAATCTTTAAATACTAATGTTGTATTTACCACACATTAAGTGGGAAATACCAAACATAGGTGAATCGCATGGAAAAGAAGAACGATATCAAACCGACCAAGGGCAAGAACGAAGACCAGGTGAAGGCCAAGACGATCAGCGTGTTCATTGGAGGAGCAATGCTGGTCGCATGCGGCTTCGTGATAATCACAGGGGAC
>JBGOXV010000113.1:0-5726 GCA_041479325.1 Thermoplasmata archaeon | reverse complement strand
TCTTTGTCTCTGAGTTCGGAGGCGAGGCCACCTTTTCTCGTCATCTCCCGGTAGGGGACGAAGAGTGGGGCTATCATAACATTGGTCTCCTTTTTGATTGCCTCTGCGATCACGTTTGCGGCCGCCTTCGCGTCCGCCTCGGCGATGATACTGTCATCATAGACCACCGCGACATCGACTTCCTCGCCGGGCGAGTGTTCTCCCCTTCCTATGCTTCCGAAGAGTCTGCATTCCCTGAGCCAGTGATTCTTACCCAGCAGTTTGGCAAATTGACCAGCGCCAGCTCTCTGTGGGTCCGTGTCAGGGATCAGACGCAGGGTCCTTTGCTTCTCCCTGTCGTCAGAGATTCGGACGCTGACCGCGTTTCCAACCCTCCTGGTCTTGAGAAAACCGGCCTGCTTGAGATCCTTGACACTACGCCAGGTGGTCATGGTAGGAACCTTTGCGACCTTTGCGAGCTCGTTGATTGAGAAGTCATTGTCCGGAAAAGCCTTGAGCGTGCGAATGATTTCGACTCGACCTTTCCTGGCCAGTATGTTCAATAACTCACGAGAAATCAAGCCAATCATACCTCTATTGGTATGAGTATATCAATTGTGGTATAAAACGATGATGCTTAAGTTGCACCAGTTCATTTTCTGAGTCGATACATTAGTGGGCATCGAAAGCTCTTCGCTCAACCCTCTTCCTTGTTCGTAATGGCCTCTACCTCGGATCGCGGCCTCTCCTCACAACGGAAACATATATCGCCGCCATGGGGGATTCGAGGCGGGTTCCAGGAGGCCACATGGAAAATGCCGAAGTAGCGAAGATATTCTACGAAGTCGCCGACCTGCTGGAGCTTCAGGGAGTTGCTTTCAAACCCATCGCCTACAGAAAGGCGGCCAGCAGCATCGAGCAACTGGAAGAACCAATCCAAAAGGTCTCAGAAAGCGGTAGGCTCAAAGAGATTCCGGGGGTTGGCGAATCGATAGTGAAGAAGGTCGAAGAGATCCTGGCGACGGGCAAACTGGACTATCTGAACCGACTGCGGAAAGAAGTCCCGCAAGGATTAATGGAGCTAGTCTCCGTGCCCGAGGTCGGTCCAAAGACCGCCATGACTCTCTACAAGGAGCTGGGGGTCACCGACATAGACCATCTGAAGGAGGCTCTGCAGAATCACAAGCTCCGCGACCTGAAGGGGTTCGGAGAGAAGACCGAGCAAAGGATACTCCAGGGCATCAGGATACTGGAGTCCAGGGGCGGGAGAATGCTCCTGGGCGAGGCGTACCCAGTGGCGAAGGCATATGTCGACTATCTGAACTCATCAGGGGTCATCAAGCTCGTCAGTCTCGCGGGCAGCCTGAGGCGGGGAAAGGAGACCATCGGGGACATAGACATACTGGTGGGTCACGACGACGCCGACGCTGCGACGAAGATATTCACATCGTATCCAGAGGTGGACGAGGTGGTCATGAGCGGTCCGACCAAGACCAGCGTCCGCCTCAAGAGTGGGCTCCAAGTCGATGTCCGAGTGATCGCAATCGAGAGCTGGGGTGCAGCGCTTCAGTACTTCACCGGCTCCAAGGAGCACAATGTGGCAATTCGCTCGATTGGCGTGCGCATGGGGTTCAAGCTCAGCGAGTATGGTGTGTTCGAGAGGGATTCAGGCAAGCTGATAGCTGGCGCGAGCGAGGAGGATGTCTACAAGGTTTTCGGCATGGCGGCCATGCCGCCTGAGATCAGGGAGAACGGAGGCGAGCTGGAGGCCGCCAAGGAAGGGACGCTGCCAGATTTGGTGCAGCTCGACGACATTCGTGGGGACTTACACGTCCACACCAATTGGAGCGACGGTTCGAGCACCATCAAGGAGGTGGCGGCCGCCGCCATCAAGAGAGGATACGACTATGTCTGCATATCCGATCATTCCCAGAGCCTGAAGATTGCGAACGGCATGCCCCCTGAGAAGGTCAGGAAGCAGATTGACGCCATCCGGAAGGCGGAGGACGAGGTTGGGGGTAAGATCAGGTTGTTCACCGGGAGCGAGGTGGACATCAAGGCGGACGGCACACTGGACTATCCGAGCTCGGTCCTCAAGGATCTGGACGTCGTGATCGGTTCAGTCCATTCGAGGTTCAGGATGAGCAAGGATGAGATGAGCGAGCGCATAACCAGGGCGATGGAGTCGGGAATGATGGACATACTGGGCCATCCGACAGGACGGGTCATCGGACAGCGAGAACCCTACGAGCTGGACTTCGGCAAGGTCCTCGCTACCGCAAAGGAGACCGGTGTATTCATGGAGTTGAACTCATTCCCGGACAGGCTGGACCTGCGCGACGTTCATTGTCGGCTCGCGAAAGATGCCGGTGTGAGGATCGCAGTCAATACCGATTCCCACAACGTCAGCCACTTGGAGAACATGATGTTCGGTGTGATAACCGCGCGGCGTGGTTGGTTGGAGGACAAGGACGTATTGAACACGATGGGCGCGAAGGCTGTCGCGGCGAGGCTTCACGGGGTGAGAGGATAGCCAGGGAAAAGGAGCGGGCGAAGGCTCGAATGAGGGAACTGGTCGACCAGATTGGCTACCACGACGAGAAGTACCACATCGAAGACAATCCGGTCATTTCAGATTACGAGTACGATCAGCTGGTGAAAGAGCTCCAGGAGCTAGAGAGGAACCACCCCGACTTGATGCTTCCCGAATCACCGACTCAGCGCGTCTCTGGAGCTCCCGTTGAGGAGTTCCCGCAGGTCGAGCACAAGGTCGCGATGCTCAGCCTCGCCAACTCCTATTCGGAGGATGAGCTCCGAGAATGGGATGCGCGGGTCCGAAGACTCTTGGGGGACGAGAAGGTGGAGTACGTCATCGAGCCCAAGATCGACGGCCTCGGCATCGCGATCGTCTACGATAATGGCCTCCTGGTCCGAGGCGCGACCCGAGGGGACGGCAAGGTCGGAGAAGATGTCACCCAGAACATCAAGACGATCAAGAGCATCCCACTCAGGCTGAATCCCAAGGGGACTCTGAGGACAGCGGAGGTACGCGGAGAGATATACATGCCGGTGGAGGGGCTGAGGGCGCTCAACCGCGTGAGAGAGGAGGCCGGCGAGCCGCCGCTCGCAAATCCGAGGAACGCGGCCGCCGGATCACTGAGGCAACTTGACCCGAAGGTGACCGCATCGCGCCCGCTCGACGCGATACTGTACACGTTGAGCTGGATGGAAAAGGGGAACCAGATGCCGCCGACACAGGACAAGTGCCTGGAGGCGATGAAGGAGTCGGGCCTGCGTACGAATCCCAACAACCGGAAGGTAGATTCCATCGAGAAGGTGCTCGAGCACATAGCCTCATGGAGGGCCAAGAGGGAGGAATTGGAGTACCAGATCGACGGCGTCGTGATCAAGGTCAACTCGATCGAACAACAGGAACGCCTGGGATTCACCTCGAAGGACCCCAGGTGGGCGATAGCCTACAAGTACCCGCCCCAGCAGATGACGACGAAGCTCCTTGACATCGTTGTCTACGTCGGCCGCACTGGTGCGCTCACTCCGGTCGCCGTCCTCGAGCCCGTTCGGATCGGAGGGGTCACGGTTTCGTCCGCGACGCTCCACAACGAGGACGAGGTCATGCGCAAGGGGTTGAGAATAGGGGATTATGTGCTCGTCGAGAGGGCAGGAGAGGTCATCCCCCAGGTCGTCAAGCCCATTGTCGAGCGCAGGACCGGCAAGGAACGCGAGTTCAAGATGCCGACCGCTTGCCCCGTCTGCGGTTCGAAAGCTTCCAGGGATGAGGGGGAGGCGGTCCGGAGATGCGTGAATGCGTCCTGTCCCGCACAGGTGAAAGAACGGCTCGTGCACTGGTGCTCCCGGGACGCGATGGACTGCGAAGGAATAGGCCCGTCGCTCGTGAACCAGCTTGTCGACAAGGGACTCGTGAAGGACGTCAGCGACCTATACTCCCTCGAGCAGCAGGACCTCATGGGTCTGGAACGAATCGCCGAGAAGACATCCAACAACATAATCGAGGCCATCAAGGGTAGCGTCAACCGCGATTTCGACCGTGTGTTGTTCGCGCTGGGAATGAGGCATGTCGGAAGGACGACGGCCCAGGTCCTCGCTGAGAGAATGGAGAGCATGGACAAGATCCGTCGTGCCACCGTCGAGGAGCTTTCCAGGACGGAAGGCGTGGGTCAGATAGTCGCCAAGGCCATCAGGGAATTCATGGACAACCCCCAGAACCAGCAACTGATTGGGAAGTTGCGAAAGGCCGGGCTCAAGATGGAGGATGGGAAGGGATCGACGGGCGGACCGCTGGAGGGGAAGGTTTTCATCTTCACAGGTGAGTTGGAATCGATGCCCCGCGCGGATGCCCAGGCCTTGGTGAAGTCGCTGGGGGGCAAGATAGCTGACTCGATTACGAAGTCTGTAGACTACGTGGTCGTCGGCAGGGAGCCGGGGTCGAAATACGCGAAAGCAAGGTCGATGGACAAGGCGATCTTGAACGAGGCACAGTTCCTCGAATTGGTCAGGAAGAAGTGAGTCGAGCATTTTCCCACGCTCGCTCTGGATTCTATCCACTGGTGATAGCCAAATCGTATGTTTCTTATAGCTCTCAAGACAACGTTATAGCTGATATTCGAGACGGGCTCAGTGAGAACTCTAATGTCACCAACAAATGCTCAAGGAAAGAGCGCGCAGAAATCGGAGGACGCAGATCCCCTTGAAGACAGATACCGCAGGAAGCTCCAGAGGATTCTCCGTACTCCGGAGCACGACTCGACTCATCTCTCCGGCGGGGTCTCGCCAGTCGAGCAGAGGCGCATGAGCGACCAGCGCAAGTCCGCGACACTCGCTCCCAGGCTGGTCAATCCGAGATCCGTCCCCGAGGACGATTCCCCGCTCTTCCAGTGCACTGAGTGCGACATGATCGTGAAGGAGTCGGATCCGTACTGCCCGTTCTGCGGGGCGATATTCGCGGACGTACAACCGGAAGTCCCAGCGGAGCCAGTGCCGACCTCGCCGAGAATGGTTGATGAGAAACCGGCGAATCGCGAACCTATGGTGAGGCCGGAGATGTTCGACCTGTTCAGTCTGATCAAGACTAAGTCGGTGTCCAAGGACCTGCTCTACCAGGAGGCCTTGAAGGGGTTCACGGGCTCGGCCAGGCTCTTGGAGGAGATTGAGCACTTGATATCTGATGTGAGTGCCCTCGGGACGGACACATCGAAGGCGAGGAGGATGATAGGCAGCGCCTGGGAGGCCTGCCGAGACGGGGATTGGAACCTCGTGTCCACACTTGCGCACCAGGCCGAGCAGATGGTCTCCCCGAGCGTCCCGGACCTCGTGAGGTCCCAGATCGCGAAAGCGAGGAGCCTCCTCACCGATGCGAAGGGCCGGGGCGTCGACATATCTCCGTATATACTGCAGGTGAAGAGCGCCATGGAGGCTCTGCATTCGAACAATCCAGATGAGGCGTTGCGGCTGACAAAAGAGATCATGGATAGGCTGAGAGAGGACGCGATCTCCTGGAAATAGGCAGATGATTCAGCAGGTCGCCCATGGGATAAATAATACCCGCAACAGAGGGTATTTATTCGGCAGACCCCGTTTTTGCTCTGCATGCTACCCGACCTTACCGCGCTCGACCCCCTCGGATGGGAGGCCCTGAAGGGAGCGCTGAACCAGAGGGTCATCATCGATCGGGTAAGGCACGTCCCGAGCAGGAAGAATCGCGTTTGGAT
>JBGOXV010000112.1:0-5733 GCA_041479325.1 Thermoplasmata archaeon | reverse complement strand
GAGAGGGAGAGGAGGTCGATGTTCTCCGCCTTCACGTCGACGTGCATCTTGCCGATCGATTGGACCGCATCCGTGTGGAAAGGTATGCCCTTCTCGTGGGCTATCATGCCGATCTCCCTGACTGGCTGGATCGTGCCTATCTCGTTGTTCGCCATCATCACCGATATCAGGATGGTGTCGTTCCTGATGGCTCGTTCGACCTCACCAGGGTCGACAAATCCCTCGGGCGATACTGGAAGGTAGGTGACCTCGAATCCGAACCTCTTCAGCCATTCGCAGGGCTCTGAGACCGCATGATGCTCGACTTTCGTGGTTATCAGGTGGCCTTTCATCTTGCCCTTGTACATGGCCATGCCCTTGATCGCGAGGTTGTCTGATTCTGTCCCTCCGGAAGTGAATACGACCTCAGCAGGGTCCGCGTTGAGAAGGTTGGCGACCTGCTTCCGTGCCTGCTCGATCGCTGCTCGGGCCTCCCTGCCGAACGAGTGGATGCTGGAGGCATTCCCCCACTTCTCCAGGAAGAATGGTCTCATCGCCTCCTCGACCTCGGGCAGCACGCGCGTTGTGGCGCTGTGATCGAAGTATATCCGCTTCACCTGACTGGCAGACATGTCAGTTTCAGGTGATGAGAACGGCCCCTTTAATACGTTTGGGACTCTTTGGAGCCACCATACTGACTGGCCCGAACATGCGTATGCTCGTAGCCTGCAAACGACTAATATCGATTATCGCATTGTACGACCGAGACCCATGGATGTCGAGAAGCTCAGGAAGGATTTCCTTATCCTAAACAAGACGGTCGAAGGCAAAGTGCCGATCTACTTCGACAGTGCCTGCCAGACCCTGAGGCCCAACCAGGTCACGAACGCCATCAGGGAGTACTACGACTCGTTCCCGTCATGCGCTGGAAGGAGCGTCCACAAGCTCGCGACGGAGGTCTCGCTCAGATGTGATCAGGCGAGGACCGCGGTGGCTGACTTCTTCAATGCGGAGGCGCCCACCGAGATCGCATTCACCAAGAACTCCACTGAGGCGCTCAACACGGTCATCTTCGGTTCGGGCTTGAAGAAGGGGGATGAGGTCGTCACTACCGACTACGAGCACAATTCGGTCCACGTGCCCGTTCTCCAACTGATGAACATGGGCGTCAGGCGCAAGATCGTGCCTTCGGCAGTCGACGGGACGTTCGACCTCGAAACCTTCGAGAAGGTCATGACCAAGAAGACGAGGCTCGTGGCGATGTGCATGACCTCGAACGTGACGGGTTACTCTTTGCCAGCGAGGGAGGTCGTGCAGATAGCCCATTCATACGGCGCCAAGGTGCTCTTTGACGCCGCCCAGACAGCCCCAAGCCAGAAGATCGATGTCCAGGCTTTGGGCGTCGACTATCTGGCGGCTTCGGGACACAAGATGTGCGGCCCATCGGGCGTCGGACTGTTCTACTCTCGTTCGGAGATTTCTGGCAGACTCGCTCCTCTGACGTATGGCGGTCACGGGGTCGCCGACGTGGACTTCGCCTCGTTCAAGCTTCTCCCGGCCCCGGAGAGATTCGAGACGGGCCTGCAGAACTACTCTGGCATTGTGGGGATGGAAGCTGCCGTCGATTACCTGAATGCGGTGGGCATGGACGAGATAAGGTCCCACGAGATCGCGCTCAACAAGAGGATGACGAAGGCCTTGCTCGACGTGCCCGGGATCAGCATCCTCAAACCGTCCGACCCCAACATGAGGGGCGGGATATTCAGCTTCAACATCCGAGGGCTCTCCTCGCACGACGTGGCGATGATACTGGACAATTCGAAGAACATCATGATGCGCTCGGGCATGCACTGCTGCCATACCTACTTCCACTCGCGGGGGATCGACGGGTGCGCCCGCGCCTCCTTGTATATCTACAACACGAAAGAGGAAGTGGACGTCTTCACGAAGGCGGTAGAGGATCTGAGCACAGGGTTCGACAAGTCAGGGCACCTCAAGGGACGCGAACACTAGCAGTCTGTGATCATTCTCGAACAGCACGTAGGCCGTTGTCAGAAGGATGCCATCGCCCGAACTCACCATCAGTCGGGCCGAGCCATCATCGAGATCTCCCACTGTCGACTCGTTCAGGGCTGACCCGTCCCATCTCCACGTGTGCACATAGCACTGCGGTTCGCGGACTATCGATTTGCCATGCCATTGGCTGTAGACGATTCCGTGATCAAGGGTCATTTCGATCTCGTTCCCGGTAGGAAGCACGGGGACGGTCCACATCAAGATCCCCTCGGACCTCTCTCCGAAGGCTCTGTCGGCGAATTCGCAGAAGTCCTGAAGAACGCTCTCGATCTCATGCCCGTCATCCACGAACCGGTCTCCATCCATCACACCGCTCAGGATGGTGACTACCAGGAGAGCGCAGATGGACAGGGCCACCTTCGACACGAAGAAATCCATCAGCAGACCTCCACGAGGATGTATTCGGTCTGGTCCGAAAGTAGTGACGACATTCGGAGGTCGAGGACCGGTGAACTGATCTGGAGACCACCGCCCGTGGACGAGCACATCCAAGCAGGAGGCTGGTCTGCCATCCTGATGACGAACGCGCCGCTCCTCAGCTCGAGAATGACGCTCGAGACGTTCGCACCGTCCTTCGCATCGCCAATGATCAGGCGTGAGAACCGGACCGCCCCGTCGCCGCTGAAGTCAAGGGATATCGTGCGGACATTCCCCGGACCCTCCACGGTCAATGTCTCGGCGCAGGCAACGACCGTCGCGAGCTGGAGCCCCGCCTTCCTGGCGAACTCCCGAGTCCTCATCCCGTCCAGAGCCTCAGCGGCCGGGATGATGGATAGGGACGCGACGACCGCCACCACCATGAGCTTGAGGGGGAGGGATTCAAGCCCCGCATCGTCCCGCCGAAGTGACATCAGCCTCAGCTCGGGATCACCGGTATCTGGTAGCTGGAGTCCAATCCGTAGTCTCCCTTGGCCACGGTCACGATGATCGTCGTCAGCTTCGAGCCGAACTGCTCGACCTTGAGGTTCGACAGCACGACCTGTCCGCTGGTGTCGGTCACGCCCATCGCTTGGCCTCCATCCTTGGCCTTGACGTTCGCCCCGTCCAGGACCACGGTGGCTCCCTCGAGCCTGTCGCCGCTCTGATCGGTCACGGTGACGGTTATCGTCAACCCTTCCCTCGTGTAGAGCCCATCCCTGTCTTCGTCGTAGACCGCGATCTCAGACGGGTTGACGAACACCTCGCCTATCGAATGCGGGGCAGATATCGAGTTCATCCAACCCATTATGATCGTCAGCCCAAGACCTGCAACGACCACCATGATGAGGAGCTGCAGCGGGAGCCCTTCGATCCCTCCCCGGCAATCGTGTCTCATGCTCCTGATTCCCTTCTTGTATCTCATGTCAGACCCTGCCTTTTGCCCGTCTCCGGGTCCATCGCAATCCCTGGGTTTTCTCCCCCTCGTCTACATGTAGGCTACCGTTGTCGTCGATGCCCGCCTGGCCTCTGTCCGACCCGGCCATGCATGACGCTGTGTTATCATGCCTGATTACCAGGAAAGTACGTTCATATACGCTCCACCGGGGTAGACTGCTTGTGAAAGGGAGCCACACACTAGGCTCCCGGAGCTGACCTCATGGAATCATCCAAATGTCCAAAGTGCGGCAATGACCCGCATTTCCTCGCGCACGTCGACAAGTGGTACTGCTTCGGCTGCAATTCGTACATCGGCGAGGCCGAGGAGCAGGTCGACGAGGTGGACCTAGAGGATGAGGTCGCCCCCGTTCAGGTCGACAAGCCCGTATCGGTGTCTCCCGCGCCCTCTGGAACGGGCTCGCTCGAGTGCAGGAGCTGCGGGGCCGAGCTTCAGGACCTGAAGGACGGAAGACTTTACTGCTTCATGTGCGAGACTTATCAGGACGAGATCAAGGCACGGCCCGAGCACGTCGAGAACGAATCTCAAGCTCTGGTCAACCAGGCAAGCGTTCCCGTTCCGTCAGTCCCGCCTATTATCCCCGAAGCGCCTGTCACGATCCCACCCATCCCGACACCCGTGTCGAAGCCCGTGGACGCATCACCCGCCCCAGCTCCGGTGAGCGCACCACCCGCCGTCCCGGAGCCACCGGCACCGGTCGAGCCACGCGTGGTCCTGGCGGAGAAGCCGGCCTTCATGAGGATGTGCACGAGTTGCGGCCAGCCGATGAAGTACATCGACAAGTACCAGAGGTATTACTGCTACGGCTGCAAGAAGTACGCCTCAAAGGACGAGAAGCTGAAGGGCATGCCCGGGGGCAAGAAATGCCCAGAGTGCGGCGGCGAGCTGAGGTTCATAGAGAAGTACAACGAGCATTACTGCAACTCCTGCAAGAAGTACCCGCTGAGGGCTGGGAGCAAGGTCGCGACGGTCAAGGCGGAGGTGCTCACGTGCCCCAAATGCGCCGCCCCCCTGAAGTGGGTCGAGAAATACTCCCGCCATTACTGCTACACATGCAAGGAGTACGCGCCGAAAGGGTACAGTGGCAGCGCTGCCCCCCCGACCACGACCGAGAAGAAGACCTGCCCGAGCTGCAGTGAGCCGATGAAGTACATCGCGGAGTACGACGAATGGTACTGTTACAAATGCAGGAAGTACTCGCTCAGGCCCAACAGGCCAGCGATGTTCGCCTGACGATCATAGGAGACAGAAGGAAGGGAGGTTGAAGAATGAAGCTGCTATTAGTGACCGGACATAAGATAAGCATCGCTCTGCCAGACTATGAGCTTGCTCCGGCCCACTTCGGACGGAAGTCCAAGAAAGTGAAGGTGTAGAGCCCCTGTCCTCTTCTCTGCCATGTCCTCGCTCAGCGGGGCGTCTTCTTTGGCGTGTGATACACTCTCGACCCGAGAGCGGAGGAAAACCGGTGAGCCACCGGGGAGATTTGAACTCCCGACCTGCTGATTACAAATCAGCTGCTCTTCCGGCTGAGCTACAGTGGCGCTAAGCTTTCTCTGAGTAGAGATGGTGCGTAGATATAGCTTTTGATGTGCGTGGACGGAGCCTTGGTGCCCCGATTCGGGCTAGCCAGATGACTTCTCTTCGCCCATGCTTATATTCCGCAACCTTTAAATGGCGCCTAGGTATCCACACAAAAGCACGTTCAGCGGTGTGATTTCATGAGCGAGAAAGAGGGTGCGAAGAAGCACCACGAGAAAGAGGAGAAGACCGAGGCAGAGGACTCCTCGATAAAGGCAGGGGACATCGTCATTGCGGATTTCGATGCTTGGATCCAGGAGCCGAACGAGCTGTTCGACACCACGAGCGAGGCATTGGCCAAAGAGCACGACATGTACAACGAGAAGGTCCAGTACGGTCCTCAGCCGCTGATAGTCGGGAAGGGCAGGCTCTTCCCGGGCCTTGACGAGTCGATGCTTAAGGCCGAGGTTGGCAAGGAATACGAGATCGTGATCCCGCCGGAGAAGGCCGCGGGTCCCAGGGACCCGAAGCTCGTCGAGCTTCACCCTGTCCGCGAGTTCCTCAAGCAGGAGATCGAGCCCAGGGTGGGGCTCGAGGTCACCGTCAAGAACAAGCCCGCTTTCATAACTGCAGTCACGGCTGGCAGGGTCCGGGTGGACTTCAACAACAGGCTCGCCGGAAGGACTGTGAAGTACAAGTACAAGATCCTTGAGAAGCCGACCAAGCCGCAGGAGATTGTCAAGCTCCTCCTGAAGATGTCATATGGGTCGTCCGAGGGGTTCGAT
>JBGOXV010000111.1:0-5739 GCA_041479325.1 Thermoplasmata archaeon | reverse complement strand
TGAGCTCGGAACGGACATCGTGGTCAAGCCGATCGGCCTGACGGGCGGAAAGGGGGTCAAGGTCTTTGGTGAACACATGATGGACAAGCAGGACATCATCTCCTACACAGACGATATCCTCTCCAACAAGATAGGAGGAAGCGCGCGCGTGGTCCTCGAGGAGAAGCTCGTCGGGGAGGAGTTCACGGTACAAGCCTTCTGCGACGGGAGGAAGGTCGTTCCCATGCCCGCGGTCCAGGACCACAAGCGGGCGAACGAGGGCGACAAGGGACCGAACACCGGCGGGATGGGTTCGTACTCCCAGCAGGACGGGCTCCTGCCGTTCCTGAGGAGGGACGAGTACGACTCCGCCGTGGATATCATGAACGAGGTCGCTGCCGCCCTGAGGCGCGAGAACTCGGAATACAGAGGGGCCATGTACGGCCAGTTCATGCTTACCGCTCATGGACCGAAGGTGATAGAGTTCAACGCGAGGTTCGGGGACCCTGAGGCCATGAACGTGCTCTCACTGCTAACGAGCGATTTCGTGAAGATATGCGAGGGCATGGCGGATGGGAACGTCTCGAAGAACCTTGTGCGGTTCGATGCGAAGGCCTCGGTGTGCAAGTATGTCGTGCCCGAGGGCTACGGAACGAAATCCCTGTCAGGAGCGGAGATCAATGTGGACGAGACAGCCATCGTGGGCGAAGGGGCGTTGCTCTACTACGCGAGCGTCAACGAGAAGAACGGGAGGATATACACGACGACCTCCCGCTCTGTCGGCATAGTTGGACTCGCGGGGTCGATCGAGGACGCGGAGCGGATCGCGGAGGCCGGAATAAAGCACGTGTCCGGAAGGATACATGTCCGCCACGACATCGCGAAGAAGGACATGCTCGAGGCGAAAGTACAGAGGATGGATCAGATCAGGAGGATGAGTGCGTGAAGAACCTGGAGAAGGTGGTCTCGGAGATCGAGGCGGAGCTGGATGAGAAGGACCAGGTGAGGGAGGTCGCGCTGAAGTCCTCGCGGGCCATAGTCCGCCTCTCGGGGACGATCCTGAGAGGGCTCCACAGCGGTCAGAAGGGGACAGCGGAGCTCACGGAGCTGAGAGACGAGCTGTCCAGATTGTCGAGCCTCCTCAAGAACAACCCGGACATAGCTTTCACGGGCTACGTGGAGACGGCGTTCCAGGAGTATTCCGAGGTCAGCATCGTGCTGTCCATACTCGATAAGGACGATGTGCCGTCCCCGGACGACCTCGAAGTATCCAGCACAGGATACCTGCTCGGGCTGGGCGACAGCGTGGGGGAGCTGCGCAGGTTCTGCCTGGACGAGCTCAAGGCGGGAAGGACCGAGCGCGCGAACTACTTCCTAGAAAGGATGGAGGACATCTTCGTCGCCCTCATAAGGTTCGACCTGCCAGATGCGATCGTGCCCATCAGGAGAAAACAGGACGTGGCTAGGAGCCTTCTGGAGAAGACCAGGGGGGACGTGGCGGTCGCGACGAGCGCGAGGAACCTCCAGGACAGGCTGGAGGAGGTCCTGAAGAAGATCTAGCCTGGAAAATGCTTCTTGATCACGGCCTCGATGTTCTGTCTCGGGTGCGCGCCGGTCATCCGCTCGACCTGCTTCCCGTCCTTGAAGAACAGTATGGTCGGGATGCTGCTTATCCCGAGGCTCATCGCGGTCTTGGGGCTCTCGTCCGTGTCGAGCTTCGCGAATATGATCTTGCCCTTGTAGTCGTTCGCCATCGCCTCGATCGTGGGTCCGAGCATCCTGCACGGGCCACACCAGGGCGCCCAGCAGTCTACGACCAGCCTCGGGCTGGACCTCACGGTGGATTCAAACGACGAGTCGTTTATGTTCATGATGTTCTCGGCCATGCCAATCGCCTCTCGGTAGCTTCGCGGTATGACTCAGCCCTGTATAAGAGATTATCCCGGAACATCCACGCTGCCTACTTCTTGGGCTTGGACTTTCTCATGGGCTTCTGCAGCCACATGAGGAACACCAGGACAGCTAGAATGACCACGCCGCCCGTGAGCACAGCCCCTGCCACGTTGCTCTGCTTCCCGATCCAGATGTCCCTTGAGATGACATTGTTCCCGTCCGTGAACTCCACTATGTTGTTCGGGTCGTCGACCGTTACGGTCACGACATGCTTGCCGTCCTTGATCTTGAGGAACGTCCAGTTGTAGGACAGCCCATGGGTCCCATTGGCCGATACGTTGAAAGTCTGAGTCGACAGCAGGGTGCCGTCCGCGTAGAACCTGGCCGTCACGTTGGAGACCGGGATGGGGCCCGAGTTGACCACGGTGGCCTTGATGAGGACTGGGACGACCACCTTGATCTCGAAATCCTTCTGGAGCACATCTGATGCAGTGCCCTTGGCGGTCTGGGATGTGGCGTTGACCCTGATCTTTATCGTCTGTGGCGCGACCTCGGGCATCGTTATGTTGAGATGGAATACGCCTTTCTGCTGGGACGGGCCGGACGCGGGATCTATGAGAGCCCCGGTCGTGTTCGTGCCCAATATCGTCGCCCCGTAGGTGTAGTTGCCTCCATCCTGGGCGGGCCCACCCGTGATGGTCATGATGCACGGGACGGTCTCGTTTATGCCCGCGAACTCAGGGTGCTGGAGCGTCACCTCGATGCCACCGAAGGCTCTCGCGTTCGGCGCTGTCGGAAGGAATGCGAGCGCAGGAGCGACCAGCGAAGCGACCAGGAGCACCGCCAGGACGAGCCTTCTGAAGGCGTTCACTTCTTGGCACCCCCGAAGCCCTTCTTCTTGCGCAGGATGAAGAACAGCGCCATGAGCACCGCGACGGCGACCAGGAGCCCCATGTCCGTGTAGAGCGGCACCATGTCGTATTCGTACACAGCGTTGGGACTCGTGGCCGTGAGCGATCCCGGAGGCAGGGCGAGGTCCGGCAGCAACACCGGGATCGACCCGGTCCCGCTCACATACGAAGTGTTCCTCAAAGTGGCGACAACGATGGCGTGAACCGTCGGGTCCGCGTCGGTCCTTGTCGATGTGAATTGGACCTCATACATGCTCGATGAGAATGCCAGAAGCGTCACGTTTGTGGTCACGTTGTTGCTCGCCGATGGGTTGACGATGACGGCCTTCCATCCCAGGGACGCGAGGGTGGCCTCATTGGAGATCTGCAAGGTGAAGCTGTCCGCCATGTTGCCCGTGTTGGTCACATTGAACTTCGTGACCGTGGTCTTCGAAGTCACGATCTCGGCAGCGTTCAGGTTCGTGATCGTGACCCCGTGGACGGGCGTCACGTTCACGTACAGCGCGAGGTTCGATCTCAAGGTGGCCAGGTTGTTCGACCTGACCAGCGTGGAGACGAGCTGCTCGCCCGCGGCGACGGTCGTCAGCGGCGTCACGTGCGCGACGATCGTCGTCTGGTTGTTCACCCCGAAGTCCAAGTCCACCCGGGAAGAGGAGAAGCTCACGTTGAATCCTGAGCCTGTGAAGGTGATGATGTAGGTGTCTGCGACGTTCCCCGTGTTCTCGACGGTGAAGACGTAGTTGACCTGCTGACCCGGCGACGCGGTCTGCTCGAACGAGCGCGACCAGCTCGTGGCCACCGACCGGGAGGTGCCCCTGACGAGATCCAGCGTCTCGTAGAGGGCCACATTACCCAGACTGACCGTCTTCGAGATCGAATAGGTGATGTTCATCGTGTTCTCGGTCCTGTATGTGGTCGCGCTGAGCGAGTAGTTCGCGGGCGGCAGAAGGATCTGCATGTCGCCCTGGGCATCGGTGGAGATCTGCAGCTTCATGCTGCCATTCGAGAGCGAGAACGTGACCGGGACGCCGACACCCGCGACCTGGGCTCTCACGTTCAGGTAGCTCGCAGCCTGGAGCGGTATCTCGCCATGGGTCTCGACCTTCCTGAACAGGAGAACTCGAGAAATGGAGGAAGTCCTGTCGACCTGGTTCGTGACGTAGACCGTGTAGTCGCCTGGCTGCACCGATTGGCTGAACGCGCCATTGAGGTCCGTCGCGAAGCTGGTGGGCTCGCCGTAGTTCGTGTTCGGTATCAGGCTGATTGTGGCCTGCTCGGGCGCGCCCGACGGGCCGACGACCGTCCCTGACAGCGTCGCGTTGTCGAGGCGCAAGGCAAGGCTGGGGCTCAGCGTGACATCGTTCGTGCCAATGGTCACGCTCTGCTGCGCGAAGTACTCGACGAACAGGTTGTGCCCGCCCACTGCGAGATTGTCCTCGCGTGAGTAGGTCACTGTGTAGATGTCGGAAGGCAGCTGAAGCGAATAGAATCCAAGGCTCGTCGACGTGGTCTTGGCCACGGCACCCGACGACGCGATCGCCTGCACGGTGACCGTCTTATTCGAGGAGCTGGTGGCCATCGTTGCCACTCCCTGGAGCGCGTGTGCACGTGTCAACTCGAGATCGTGCTGTCTCGTCGTCGGGGTCAAGGACACGGAGCTCACGCTCGCGTAGGTCAGGCCTGAGGCCGTGCTCGTGGCGTACACGTCGTAGTGCCCGGGAAGCAGGTAGGCCGAGTAGCTGAGCGTCGAGACGGTCATTGTCTTCTGCTCCGGACCCTGGAAGATGAGTCGTGTGCTGGTGGACCCTCCGAGGATAGTCCCGAACATCTCGACCTTCTTGGCCGTCTGGATGTCGAGCACCTGGACAACTCCAGATGGTAGGAACGTCTGCTGCGCGCTGGACATGTACCTCTCCGCGCCCATCGGGTCGGCGTTCTGGTTCACGACCACGGTGTACTGCGAAGGCGGTACGCTAGCCGAGTACACGCCACCCGGGCCTGTTACAGCATACACTGGTGTTCCGAGGAACGATGATGGAAGGAACGCGACGGTGACCCCTCTGAGGCCGAGGCCTTGGCTGGTCACAACTCCCGAGACCGTGACGTTGTCCGGACGGGCGATGAGAACGTAACCGGTGGAGCCCTGAGCGAACTGCGCGGTCGTTGACCATCGGGAGTATCCTGGATTCCCGAGCGAGACTGTGAGTGGGACGTTCGTCGGAACTATCACGGAGAACGAGCCGTCGGAGGCACATTTGGCGAGGAATACTCCCCCTGACTGATCGGTGATCCTGATGTTCCCGAACCTGCCGAGATCCTCCGACGATATGCCAGCTACCGCGTCCGTGACCATCATCAGGGTGCCCGAGACCTTGACCCCTGCGGAGACGACGATCGAGAAGCTGGTTTGCTGCGGGCTCACAGTGACGGTCCCGGAGTAGACCCCTCTGTTCGGGATGCTGGTGAGAGTGACATCGTAAGTGCCCGAAGGCAGGATCGTGTTTACCCTGCCGTCCGAGCCAGTCTTGATTGACACGATGGCTCCGTTGTGCATCTCGAAGTTGACGTACTCATTCGCAATCACCCCTCCGTTCTGGTTAGTGACGCCGACATGCACCCTGACACCTGGCTGGAGCGACAGAAGGCCTGTAACCGAATCCGCTGTCCGCGTGTCGAGGAGCGTTGCGGCGGCGTAGTCCGCAGTCCCCGAATGATAGGTCACGTAGAGAGTCCACAGGCCCTTCGGGGCGTCGTTGAGCTCGACAAGGCCGAACTCGTTGGCGATGCCCGAGACACTATTGGAGGGATCGTACACGTCGGACAGCATCCAAGTCGCGTATCCCGCTGGCTGACCGCCATTGAGTATTGTGTAATCTATCTTCGCTGCCTGGTACACGGTGATGTTCTGGACGACCGACTTGCCCGCCTCGACTGACATGAACGAGTTGAACACGGT